>DASQJI010000378.1:0-11243 GCA_035631175.1 Parafilimonas sp. | reverse complement strand
TGCAAGCTACAAGCATTGCGCCAATTGAGCAATCGATCTTGAAAATTTAGAGTTTGGTTTGGAAAATGGGTGCGGCCTTAGCAAAAAGCCTTTTGCTGTCTCACAGATGCACACGGATGCACACAGACGAGGGAAAGCGGGAAGACGCCTAAACAGCAGATGCGCGATAGCATTGTTTATACACTTATTGATGATCAGCTTCCAGGATGAAGATTAAAGCGAACATGTTTTCGGAAAAAGCGTTTTTCGGTGCAGCAGTTTTGTTGTCTCACAGATTTACACTGATGCGCACAGATGAGAAAATGCCCAAACGAATATATGTTCGAAATCACATGTTTTGTTAACGATCACGTTTAGGCATGACCATCGAAGTGAATATGTTCTCGGAAAAAGCGTTTTTCGGTGCAGCCCTTTTGTTGTCTCACAGATTACACTGATGCGCACAGATGAGAGAACGCCCAACCAACAGATGCGCGAATCACAGTGCGCTATTTATTGCAGTTGGCTTCAGCCAACTGTTCACTTAATATTAATCGTAATTGGCTTTAGCCCCATTGCAATCTTTTTCAATGAAAAGTCTCATCATTTCTTTCCCTGCAGAAAACCATACTGAGTGAGAATGTTTTTTAAAATGGCAACCCTCACTGTTTGCATATCCATATCATGCGGGCCCTCTATTTGCAAAACGAAGAAATATGGATGTTTGTTTTCCTCTTCCCACCCAACTATCCAACCTATAGAATTACCATTTTCACGAAATCCCCAACCGGTTTTGTAACTTAACCTGTAATTCGCATTATCTTCCTGCAACATGACCTTCTTTACGATCTGTTGCGCGCGTTCTTGAAAGGGAAGCTGCTCGAAGTACAACCGTTTCACTAAACCAAGCTGTTCATCAGCCGTGATCTTAATATCATTATTCAACCAGAAACTATCAATGTCATTGTGAATAACTGCCCTGCCATATTTGGCGGCATAGCCTAAAGTATCTAACCAACGTTGCATGGTGTCTTTTCCGATGCGCCTGGCAACTTCCTGGTAATACGGAACCGCAGAAACTCTAAAAGCCTCTTCCATTGTAAGATCTTTATTCCACGCTTCATTGGAACGCTTAACTCCATCCCACGGAATAACCATTTTCTCGTTATTGATAACGCCAGTCTGCAACCCGATGAGGGAATTCACGATCTTAAAAGTTGAAGCAGGCAGATAAGCGCTGTCGGTAAATCGTTTCAAATTGTATATGGTAAATTGTCCCTGCCCGTTGTTGAACAAACCGAACGTTCCTGTTACATGATATTGGTCGAAGTATTTTTTTAAGCTGTCATCGGTCGTGACATTGTTTGAAGAACATGACGAATTGAAAATGGAGAGTAAGAAGTAGGAAATAAGAAGTAAGAAATATGAAACAAAAAATGAGAAAGCTTTCGATACTATCTTAATTAATGTCATCAACGATTGATTTACGTTTAATTTTTTAAAACCCCAAGCTCTCTGCCGATCTTAGTAAACCCGGCTATGGCTTTATCAATATGCTGCAATTCATGGGCAGCGCTTAACTGAACGCGGATGCGTGCCTGCCCTTTTGGAACCACCGGGTAGAAAAATCCGATCACATAAATTCCCTCATCAAGCAGTTTAGCTGCGAAGTTTTGTGCTACTACCGCATCATACAGCATAATCGGCACGATCGGGTGTTCGCCGGGCTTGATATCAAATCCTGCTTCGGTCATCTTCGTCCTGAAATAATGGGTATTGCTTTCAAGTTTGTCACGCAATTCGGTGGTTTCACTTAACATGTCAAAAACAGCGATAGATGCGCCCACAATGCTCGGCGCAAGCGTATTTGAAAAAAGATATGGCCTGGAACGTTGCCGAAGCATTTCAATCATCTCTTTCCTCCCGCTGGTAAAGCCACCGTTCGCGCCGCCCAATGCCTTGCCCAACGTCCCCGTGATGATATCGATCTTTCCCATCACATTCCGGTATTCGTGCGTGCCGCGGCCAGTCTTTCCGAGGAAGCCTGTTGAGTGGCTGTCGTCGATCATCACAATTGCATCGTAGCGTTCTGCAAGTTCACAGATCTTGTCCAGTTGCGCAATGGTTCCGTCCATGCTGAAAGACCCGTCGGTCACAATGATCCTGCTTCGTAAATGCGCGCTGTCGACAAGTTTGTTCTCAAGGTCTTCCATATTATTGTGCTCATAGCGGTAGCGTTGCGCCTTGCATAATCGCACGCCGTCAATAACAGATGCATGATTCAACGCGTCGCTAATGATTGCATCCTGCTCATTGAACAGCGGCTCAAACAGGCCGCCGTTCGCGTCAAAAGCTGCGCAGTACAATATGGTATCTTCAGTTCCTAAAAACTTCGCAATTTTTTCTTCAAGTTCTTTGTGTATATCCTGCGTGCCACATATAAATCGCACACTGCTCATCCCGTATCCGTGCGTTTCAATTGCTTTATGAGCAGCCTCTATTACTTTCGGATGTGAGGACAGGCCCAGGTAATTATTCGCACAGAAATTTAGAACAGTTAGGTCATTGACGGTAATTTCAGCACCCTGGGGACTGGTTATAATACGCTCCTTTTTAAACAGCCCGGAGCTTTGTATATCTTCCAGCTCCGAAAATATTCTTTCGACGAATTTTTCATTCATGGCACGTTTATTAGCGCGGCAAACCTATTGATTTTTAAAACACTGCCCGCCGGTCTGAGAAGCGATTGTTTACCTTTTTTTAACATTGGAATTTTCACGTGTATAATTTTTACGATTACATTCGTACTATTAAACCTTCTGCTATTCGCTTCAATAAAACCATATCACTGTTTGTTTTGCTAACTTGTATCACGGCAACCGTTATTATTCTGAGTGCGCCTACGCAAGTGAATGACGTGCAGCCGTCGTCCGGTGGAGGAGGTGGTTCTTATGAGAAGAAAACTCAGAGCGAGCAGGCAAAAAAGGAACTTATTTTAAGAAGGTTTATATCTTACTACCCTGTACACCAGTCGTACTGAGATCAGTCGCCGTCTCTTTCTTCATCATTTACTTTTATAAACGCTGCGTGCTTCGGAGCCGGCATTTGTGAGTCGATACCTTTCACCCCTTTCCAGATCACCTCACTAAATTGATTGTCTGGCGCGCGATCTTCTTTACTGAAGTCAAACATTTCGCTTTTTCGCTGCCAGGTGTTTTCATTCTTATTTTTTGCGTTGATATCAACCTGTAATGGCCTTGCATGAAATGCGGTTGTATCTAAATTGTTGGCAAAGCAACGAAACATGGGCGTCGCTGCCGCATCATATTGACTCATCGGCTGAAGCCCCAGGATCAGTTCAATCGTCCGCAACACAGAACTTGTGGAGTACGTTGTATGATCCACAAAATGCCGCTTTACATATCCGCCGGCAACATAAACCGTACTTCGATGGGCATCTACATGATCGGGTCCATTCTGCGCGTCATCTTCTAGAATGAACACGACGCTTTCTTTCCACACGCGGCTTTCACTCAAGTGTTGCACAAACAGTCCAACAGCAAGATCATTGTCGGCAACATGGGCAGCCGGTGTTGGTCTTCCTATTCGTAAACCTTCTGTATGGTCACCCCCGATGTGAAGCGACATGAAACGTGGGAGGGCATTCCCAGCTACTAATGAATCGAATTCTCTCGCCCATTCGCCATAGCGCACCGTATCTCTCACACTTAAGTCCCAGCCCGTGAAAGATGGGCAAACGTGGCCCTTTAATACCGCAATGTTCGGTTTGAAATCATCTACGAATTCTCCGTAAGTACGGTAACTAACTCCTGCATTTTTGCAGTTATCCCAGAGGTATTGTTTATTGTTTCCAATAAGGCGTCGGCCTTCGCCATCGTAGCTTCCTCCGCGACCGCCGTAATTTGTGGGCCAGCTCTTCTCAATATAATCGGTTGCATAAGCGCCCATGCTCCAACTGTGCCCGTCTTCACTCACTTCTCCGTCAACATAAAAATTATCCATCAGAACAAATTCCCGCGCAAGCGCATGCAGGTTGGGCGTTACGTTTTCTCCAAAAAGCACGAGGCTCTTGTCGCCATTTCCTTCTTTCATATCGCCGAGCACCTGGTCGTATGTCCTGTTTTCTTTTATGATATAGAACACATATTTAATAGGCGACGGATCGCCCGGTTTCGCAGGAACGGGATTGTTCTCTTCCCGGGTCGCGACTGGTTCCTTGTCTTTTTGATAAGGTGTGTTCTGATAAACAGCCCGCGAAAATTTGCCGAGCTCTTCCGTGGAAGGTGTGTTAATGATACTTAATGTTCCTGTCAGCAATCCGCCTATATAGTCGTTTTTTCCGTCCCCCTGCTGATAGTTTCCTTTTGATGATGTATTGAACGGGTCATAATCAGGATTTGGAAGCGACGAACTGCCTTTTCCGTTAGCGACAAAGATCTTATTGCCGGCCACTCGCACGCAGGTCGGATACCATCCAACGGGAATAAAGCCTTTGGAGTGGCTGTTCCCTGGCACGCTCACATCAAAAACGGCCAGGCAGTTATTGTCGGCATTTGCGATATAAAGCGTTTTTTCGTCTTCACTTAACGCAAGTCCATTTGTCGTCGAACCGGTTGGTGAATGCGGAAACAGTGCCGCGTCTAATGTTTCAATCACCTGTCTTTTTTTGATATTGACAACCGAAACGGTGTTGTCATTCGCGTTCGCAACAAAAAGAATTTGGCCATTTTTCGTTATACATAATTCGTTTGGATGATCACCAACGCGAATAGCATCAGTTAATTTTTTTTGCGAGGTGTTGTATACCACGATGTTTTCATTACCCCATAGGGAAATGTATAATTCTTTTTTATCCGGCGACAACAGGCACGTAAATGCTTCGGCCCTCAGGGTGTCGCGTTGAATGATCGTTTTTGTTTTCAAATCTATTACGTACAGGCTGTTGTCTTCTTTTGTAACTACATACATCTTTTGCGTGGATTCATCTATGTCGAAGCCGGTGGGAGAAATTGCAACCGGCCATTCATTTCCCAGTTTGATCTTATCTTTCAAACTGAGTTTGTTTTTGGACACAGCATATTTCAAAATACGATTATCGTTTCCTCCACTCGCATACAAAAACCTTTCATCGGCACTAAACTTCAGGCCATACCAACTTTTGGGGATGTCGATCTTGTCGAGCACTTTATCATTCACTGCATCTATCAATTGCAGCGTTTGCGTGCTTTCGCCGTTGTTTGTTACCGCGAGGTACTTTTTGGAAGGGGATACGGCGATGTTCAATGGCAAATCACCAAGCTGCAAACTTTTTCCGGCAGGGCTAAGGCTCCAACCATTTGGCAGTTGCACGCGCGCGGCGATTTTGTTTTGCGTGAATGAACAGCTAACTAATGAAGCAGAGATTACCAAACAAAAGAGTTTTTTCATAAAGAAGCTTTCCGCAGTAAAATTAGGCGGATATTTATTTGTGGTTATAATAACAACGAATTAGTATTCTTGCTCGAGAGAAAATATGCGGAGCAATTATATAGCTTTGAATTCCTTTCACAGAAGGCCATTATTTCTGCGTTTCAATGCGTCCGCTAACCGGAGCACGCTCTGGAAGATTTGGAACAATCGGGAAAAAGAAAAAGAGGCTGGCCTTTCGGCAGCCTCTTGCGAGATTTTGATTCTTTGAATTTATTATGGCGCTTTAACCGTATTCTTTTCAAGAGTGACCGCTGTTTGTGCCAACATCCTTCCGTTTATTGATGCCCCTGTCTTCAAATTAATACCTGTCTTCCCCAATACGATCCCTTCAAAATGACTGGTCGTTCCGAAGGTCGCACCGCCGGCTACCTGCCAGAAAATATTCTTTGCTTGTGCACCTCCCGTGAGGGTAATTTTCACCGCAGAACTCATACTAAGGGTGCCGGCAATTTGGAATATCCAGACAGCGTTCGGCCCTCCCGAAATTGTAACATCAGTTGGGATAGTAACCGCAGTCGTCCATTTATACAGGCCAGGCTTAAGCGTTTTTCCGCCAATATTTCCGGCGCCCAAATTCAGGAAATTCGGGTTAGAACGCCCGGCTGCGTCGGTGTACGCGGTTTGCATATCCTTTACTGCGGTGGTTAACCTGCCCGGCTTAATTACCCTGCATGGAAGAGGACCGGCAGCATCGACTGAGTATATTGTCCCCGTCTCTTCTGCACACGTTACATGAATAGCTGCACCTGAGATTGGGCTCGTACCAATATCCCCGGTAATAGCGGAGGGAAAGACATCGGTGATTCCTGATTTTGACAGAATCACGAATTTGCCTGCAACCCCAAGATTTACCACTGCCTGAGCGGCAGTTGACGATTCTGCTGAAGACACGTTGGAAGATATATTGGTATCCATATTTTTTTTACATCCCCCCAGTAATACAACCAATAGCGTTGCCAGGGTTGATAATAACGATTGTTTTAAACGCATGATCCGATATGATTTAATTGTGAAATAATTTGGGCTTTAGTTACTTCGGCCCTGACTCTGTAAGATGATGTAGTTAATTGAACTTAGCGTTACACAATTCTGAATTCATGTTACATCATTCACACATTACTCGTGTCTTTGATGCTCCCGACTTGCACGTCTTCCCTTGAATGATTAATATTTGGCTAACTGGTAAATAAATCGCCGATTTATGCCGGCTGTATAAAGTTGCCTGTGGTCGCAGTGTCTTTTTTTTATCGGTGGTTAGTGTTTATCTTTAGTAAGCATTACTGACCCACCTTCAATCCCTGGCCCGAGAAAAATTTTACGATGGGTAATTTAAACCATACTGACTCTGTGCCGGTGCTGAGAAGCCGCTTATCTTTTCAACCCCTGATGAGGGCATGGCAGGAAGAAGTACAAAAGAAAACTGCCACAGAAAAAATGTATTTGCCTCTCCTGCAAGAGCTCTTGCAGCACCAGGAACTGCTCGCGCCGATCGACGATTTTCGCATCTTGCATGAGCACAAGAACCTTATCGAACAAATCGCCGCAGCCATTTTTCCGGTGTCTCTACGAGGCAGGGAAAAACTATACGCAATAGCTGACCCTTCTTGCTACAAAACCGTTTTTGCTTCCGATCCTACCAAACAGATCGTTCCTTCCAAAAGAGAAACTTACTTCCAGGGAAAGGATGACGAGATCAAGAAGAATATCGTTATTGCCAAACTCAAGATGGCGTATAAACTCATTCTCGATAAGTTTTACAACGTAAAACTGGCGGGTGATGTTGCATCGATCTACGCAGTTCCGGACCTGGAGAAAGGCCTCAACAGTTATCTGGGGATAGAACTCGATCCATATTTTGTTGACGTGTCGTGTTGCGGTGACCTGCCCGTTGTAGACGCTGACTTTTTTCGGGCATGTTTTACGGTCGACGACGTTTTAAGACAGCCTGCACTTTATGAAAAGTTGCCACTGAACGAATTTATTTTTGATGGGATCGTGATAGTTTATATCAATGATGTAACTGAAACGCAAGCTATCCGGTCAATAAAACAAATGTTCAAGGACCCTGATTTTTTTTCGTTTCGTGAAAACATGGTCAGATTGCAACAAGAGACCAGGTTCCTCCTGGATGAACCGGGCGTTTTTGTTGGTATCACTCCGTTGTCAGACGGCCTCTATTCAAATAATGGAAAACCGGGTAATTCAAACAGCCTTTTTGCGGAGCAAATGCAAACGGCCGACGCTAAAGCCGAAGTATGCGGCCAACTAACTGCGGCATTTAAAGCCAGTGAAACGTCATACCTTTTTTTCGACCGAACAAACATTCATGTAAGCGATCATGAGTTTGTGAAAAATGTAGGTAACCGATGGAGCAGCGGCTTCTTGTTTCCCCTGCATGGGCACCAGCATGTGATCGGAAGCCTGGAAGTATTTTCAGAAAATTGCGCACCTATTACCGCCCGTGTTCTGCCCAAACTCGAACCTCTGATAGAACTCGCAGAAACAGCATTGCTTAAAAATGTCGAGCATTTGGAGAACGAAGTCAATAAGATAATTAAAGAGCAGTTTACACCTGTGCATCCGGCTGTCGAATGGAAGTTTGCGGATGCTGCAACGCGTTATTTTTTTCGGCAGAAAAACGAACCGGAGCCGAAGATGGAGCCCATTAAATTTGAAGACGTTCACCCGTTGTACGGCGCCATCGACATCAAAAACTCGTCAGGACAACGAAACCTTTCTGTTCAACTCGATCTGTCAGACCAGCTTGGATGGGTGAAACAAATATTGAACTCTGCGTTGCCTGCAGGTCTTTCATCGTTGCTGAAAGAGACCAGGTCAAAAATTGACACATGGAGTGATCACATCAACATTGGACTTTCGACCGATGATGAGCAGGATCTGCTTAATTTTTTAAAAGGTGACATCGCAAACCTTTTGCATCACCTGGAGGAGATGATGCCTGCGATCGGGCCGGAAATACGGAAATATTTTGATGTACTGGATCCAGACCTGCATATACTCAACAATCATCGTAAGAAATTTGACGATAGCATTAACCGCATAAATGCGACGCTTGCACGATTTTTCGAACGTGAGCAGCGGGAGGCGCAAAAAATTTACCCGCACTATTTCGAGCGTTTTATCACCGATGGCATCGAGTTCAACATCTACGTTGGACATGCCATAGCGCCTCAAAAAAAGTTTAATGACATATACCTGAAGAATATTAAGCTCTGGCAGATGAAGACCATGACTATCGCAGCGCAACGGATAAGCAGAATACAACAGGAACTCGCTGTGCCATTACAGACAACACAATTGATATTGGTATACAGTAAACCGATTTCTATCAGCTTCCGGAGTCTTGAGCGTAGATTTGATGTTGATGGTGGCTATAACGTGCGGTACGAAGTGATCAAAAAAAGAATTGATAAAGTGCGTCTGAAAAATGCAGGCGAACGATTGACGAAGCCCGGTACGATTGCAATTGTGTACACACAAAGCAGTGAAGCGGAAGAATACATTGAATACATTGGTTTCTTGAAAACACAGAATTTGCTGCGAGGACCCATAGAACAATTTGAACTCGAAGAGTTGCAGGGAGTCGGCGCGTTAAAAGGGTTACGCGTTGGTATCGTATTCGATGAACCAACAGATCGTTCGCAGCAGCCGATCCACAATTGAGCTGAGCGCCTACAGTGGATTTTCTAAACCGGCCATTAATGCCGCACGTTTCATTTTACTTTTAATATATTTATGCGGACAAGTATTCTAACGTTACTTGGGAAACTGAAGATTAAGTCCCATACACATGGAAACTAACAAGCTACAGCAGCGTCTGTTTGAAAACATCAAGGCGAAGCTGCCATCCCATCTTTCGCTCGTGGACGAAGTTGCGGAATTACTCGATGTAAGTAATGATAACGCTTACCGTAAAATAAGCGGAGAAACAGCCGTTTCCCTGGAAGAAATAGCAAAGGTCGCAGCGTACTTTAAGATTTCTGTTGACCAGGCTTTAAACCTGCAGACGGATGGCGGGACATATACAGGAAAATATGTGACAGCGGAGAACTTTAATTTTGAAAAATACCTGGAACAGCAGTTGAATGACCTCAGGTTTGTTGCATCTTTCAAACAAAAAGAACTCACTTATGTCAGCAAGGATATTCCATTCGTTTATTATTATGCTTTTCCCGAATTAGCAGGGTTCAAGTTTTATTTCTGGACAAAGGTCTTATTGCAATTCCCGCAGTTTGCACACACCCCTTTTAGCTTTGATTTATTTATGCGTTCACTGCTGGATGTAGGGTCGCAGGTAATAGGCGCTTACAATACTATTCCGGGAACAGAGATCATGAGCATTGAAAACATAAATACAACATTGCGCCAAATTGCATACTGCCAGGAAACGTACCTTTTTCGCTCAAAAGAAGAGCTCAAGTCAATCTTTAAAAAACTACATGACATGACGGATCACATGGAAAAGATGGCGAGGTTGGGAAAAAAATTCCTGCCGGGGCGTGAACCTGACGACCAATCTGCGGAATATAGGTTGTATGTAAATGATTTTTTGATTGGCGATAATTCGATCCTGGTTACCACAAATGGCAATAGGATTTCGTTTCTCGTGCACGGCCATGTCAATTATATCATGATCACAAACCCCACATTTACATCCCACCACTTCAATTTTGCCCAAAGCATTTTAAAGCAGTCCATTCTCATCAGCGAGGTCGGGGAAAAATACCGGGCGCGCTTTTTTCATATCATACATCATCGTATCGAGCAATGCCGCCTCGGGAAGATGGAGGCGGTTGGGAAGTTGTAGGCTAAAGAAGGTTTGAGGTTTGAAGTTCTAGTTCGCACAGAGGAGGCAGAGCTAAGAAAAGAATTTGTCTCTATGCACTGTGCTAGCTCTGTGCGAAAATTTAAGGCACTTCCTGCGCACAATCAACTTTTGATTTTCAATTCCGGAATCAGAAACCATTCTTACGAGAAAAACTCTTTGACTGGGGTTGGGAAACATTTGAAATGAGCATCCAGTTGTTGCTGCAATACATCACTACTTTAAAGCCCAAAGTCGTGAATGTGTCTTTCGAGAACGCATTCCCTCGCGATTGTCGAAATAATTAGGCGATCTGTCGGCTCATCTCACGAAGGTGGATTGGTGCATGAAGCCGGCAAGAGAGTTTGTGCTACGATGGACACCGCTCTTGTTTGGATGTCATTCCGGGCTGCGGGAATCTGTCAAGTGAGAAATGTGCTTTCCACGAAGTACAAAACACTCTACGACCAATGTCATTCCCGTGAAAACCGGACCTCATAATAAACTTCTCAAAATTTTGCAACAGGCCTATAAAATGAATTAGCCTGTTTTATTCTTGTCGTACATTCAACCTCAATTACAATGTTATGCCAGCAAATGAAAACAACAGCAGCCGTCGTGATTTTATTAAGAACGCTGCGCTCACTACAGCAGGCTTTTATATCGTACCGCGTCACGTGTTGGGCCGCGGCCACATTGCACCGAGTGATAAGTTAAACATAGCAGGCGTGGGGTGCGGCGGAAAAGCGGAAGTGAATCTGCCATCTGCATGGAATAACGGCGCAGAAAATATTGCTGTGCTTTGCGATGTTGATGATCGCATGGCTGTGAAAGCAAGAGCCAAATGGCCGAACGCTCCTTACTACAAAGATTATCGTGTTATGCTCGAAAAGGAAGCCAAGAACATCGATGCGGTGATCGTAACAACGCCCGACCACATGCATGCACC
>DASQJI010000377.1:0-7216 GCA_035631175.1 Parafilimonas sp. | reverse complement strand
GCCGAAGGTCCATACATGCCCGGAACAGCCACATCAAGCAAACGAAGATAAACAGACAATTGCCCGCGATGGTGATACGCATGATTGAAAGCAAAATTCCTGATGTTCACATTTTTCGGCACCGTAAAAAAGGTTTGCCCTCCGCGCTTCAGACTCCACAGGCCATTTAAATCTTCGTCGGATGCTCCTTCTAATTTTTTAACAGCGTCAGCCAGCCTTTCATCAAACACCTGCACGATCGCTTCAGTGCTTTCTTTGCTGGCATAGTTCGGGGTTGATTTTGCAAAATCAAATTCATCAGCGTCGATCGTGCGGTTTATCCAAATTGGAATCTCGGCCAGGTGTGTGGCAAGTCTTCCGATCGTCATCGATTTTTCATGCGGCTGCCAGTCAAGTTTATCATTAGGCACGCGTTCCAGTATTTTTCGCGTATTAGTAGCTTCGTGTTTAAGTTCTTTAATCAAGTCTGTGGTGATCGGCATAAAAATTTTTTGCCAAAATAGAAATCATTTCTCAGAATGAAAATTAAGATTGATGGTTTTTAACAAGTATTAATCAGCACGTGCTCGATGACATGGGCCAGACTTCCTGAAGCACGTCACACACCCTGGTTATTTCTGTTGTGCTTATTTGTATTTTTGTTTCAAAACCTGGTAAATGAGAACAAAGATTGTATTTGCTTTGGTTGTTATGGCTGCGAGTTTTTTGGGCTTCACATTTCAAGACCCGGATCTTGACGAAAGCATTAAAAGAGGAAAAGAAGTGTACACGCTCAATTGTCAAAATTGCCATATGGAAAATGGGGAAGGAATGGAAGCCGTGTATCCGCCTGTGGCAAAAACGGACTATGTGCAGGACGCTCAAAAGAATATTGATATTGTTCTCAACGGCCAACATGGGGCGATAACGGTGAATGGCAAGCAATACGATGGCTCAATGGACCCGATGAATTACCTGAGCGATAAAGAAATTGCGGACGTGCTGAATTATGTCAGGAATAACTGGGACAACAAGTACCCGATGATCACAGAATCGCAGGTAAAAGAGCAAAGAGACAAACCTGCAAATAATTGATTTTGTTTGCTTAATCAGACTTCGCTGACATTAAAAGGCAGCTTCCTTATCCTTTTGCCTGTAAGATCAAAAATGGCATTACACAATGCCGGCGCGAACGGTGGTAATCCCGGTTCTCCAACTCCTCCGGGCTTTTCGTCATTGTCCATTATATGCACTTCTATTTCCGGAATGTCCTGGATACGCGGCATCTTGTACTGATGGAAATTGGTCTCCACGGCCATGCCGTCTTTGAAATGCGTTTCGTGGACTGCTGCTGCGCCGTATGCCATAATAATGCTGCCTTCAACCTGTGCGCGGATGATGTCGGGATTTACGTACCAACCGCAATCCATCACAGCATAAACTTTATCGAGTTTCAATTTTCCATCCGCATTCTTCGAAACTTTGACCGCTTCGCCAACGATACTGTTGAAACATTCTGTTATGGCAACGCCCCAGCCGTCATTTTTCTTTCTCGATTTCCAGTCAGAGACTTCTTCCAGTTTTTCCAGTACTGCGCGATATCGATCGCCAAGATGATCTTTTCTAAACTCCATCGGATCCTTTCCGGCCGCAGTCGCGAGTTCATCCATAAAGCTTTCGAATGCAAAGCCATTTGTAGACGAATAAACAGAACGCCACCACATCACCGGTATCGGTGAGTCGGTAGGCACATCGCCAAAACTATAATGAGGAATGTTTTCGAAATAGTCCTTAGCGAAACCTTCTACGTCGCTGCCGTTAAAAATTGTTTTATCCGGGTGTGGCGATTGCTGGTCCATATTCTGTGCAGCCATCTTCACCTGGTAAGAAGTTACGCGTCCGCCTTCACTCACGCTACCTTTACATCCGTATACAGCACCGGGCCGAAAAGGGCCTTGCGTCATATCATCTTCACGTGTCCACATTACCTGCACAGGCGCCTGCATTTCTTTCGAAATCACAACGGCTTCGTACGTGTAATCTGTAAAAGCTTTTCGTCCAAAACCACCGCCAAGAAAAGTCATATGCACTGTAACATTATCCACCGGAATTTTCAAGCGCTGGCTCACATCGGCCTGTATCCAATCAGGAGCCTGTATCGGTCCCCATATTTCGCATTTATCACCTTTTACCGACGCGGTGCAGGTCAATGGCTCTATACAACTATGCGATTCATATGGTGTTTCATAAATGGCTTCAATTTTCTTTTCTGATTTTTGAAAGATCGCATCAGGATTGCCGCCTGTCCTTTGTGTCAGCGCAGGTTTGTTCAGATCATCGCGCATGCGTGCATACAACGCGTCGGTACTTAAATGTTCAAATCCTGAATCATCCCATTCCACCTTTAGTGCTTTTCGTGCCTGCATCGCACTCCAAAGAGAGTCAGCAACGACCGCTACGCCTTCCCGTTCAAAATCAAATACAGGCATCGACACTTTGAAAACTTTTTTTACACCGGCAGTTTGTTTTGCTGCGGAATCATCAAAGCTTTTCACCTTGCCATGAAAGCGTGGGTTGCGTTCAACAACCGCATACAGCATACCGGGCAATTTTTTGTCAAGACCAAATTGTGCTGTGCCGTTAATTTTTCCCGGGTTGTCTTGTCTTGGCAACGGCTTTCCAACGACCTTATAATCTGACCTGCTTTTTAACTTTACATCTTTTGGTGGTGTAACCTTTGACGCATCTTCCACCAACTCGCCATAGCTTAGCTTTTTCCCGCTTTTACGATCGATCACAAAACCATTTTCAGCGTAACATTCATCTTTGCTTACATTCCATTTCGCGGCAGCAGCAGCAATCAACATTTCACGCGCCGTAGCGCCCGTCTGAAGCAAAGCCTTGTAAGCTCCGCGGACTGTAGAACTTCCGCCTGTTGACTGACTACCATATTTCGTTTGACTACTCGGAGCAAATTCAATATTTACATCGTCAAGCGATACTTCAAGCTCTTCCGCAACAATTTGTGGCACCGCCTGGAACGCACCTTGTCCCATTTCAGCACGATGGCAAAGAATAGTAACCTTGCCGGTTTTATCAATCGATACGAATGAGGTGAGTTCGATGCCAAGGTTCGTTGCTTCCTCGCCGGTAAAGATCTCCGGCTTTCCCTTTGCCCATGCAGGCATCGCGTATCCAATAGTGAGCGCTGCGCCGGTGAGACCGCCGAGCCGAATAAAATTTCTGCGTGATAAACTTTTATCAATCGTTTTCATCTGCCTGCATTTTTAATTTGTTGGAGCGTTTGCCATCATCTGCGCCGCAGCTTTGATAGCCTTTCTTATACGCGGATATGTGCCGCAACGACAAATATTCCCCGCCATCGCACTGTCAATATCCTTATCTGTTGGATTAGGATTTTTCTTCAACAACGCAACCGCCGACATTATTTGTCCACTCTGGCAATAACCACATTGCGGTACCTGTTCCGCCAGCCATGCCTTTTGCACGGGGTGAGAATTATCGTTTGAAAGTCCTTCGATGGTGGTGATGCTTTGCTGAGCAGCGGCAGAAACTTTCACCTGGCATGATCGCACTGCGGTACCATTCAGATGAACGGTGCATGCGCCGCACTGTGCCATCCCGCACCCATACTTTGTGCCCGGCAAGCCGGCGAGTTCGCGAATTGCCCATAACAAGGGCATCTGGGGATCTGCCTGAACGTTATAAGTTTTTCCGTTAATGGAGAGGCTATACGATTCCATACAAATAGTTTAAAAGAATGGCGATCAAGGTACATAATTCCCAACAATTTTAAGGTGACTAATGTTGGAATTTGCTTTTGCAGTATAATTGGTAAATTTCGGCGATGAAAGAGATCCGGGACATCATAAAAGCATTTGAGGAAGCGCAGCGGCTCGGAAAACAAACCGCGCTGGCTACGGTGGTGCACGTGGAAGGCTCTTCGTATCGCAGGCCCGGTGCACGGATGCTCATCACGGAAGACGGACAACTGACGGGCATGATCAGCGGAGGTTGTTTGGAAGGAGATGCATTGAGAAAAGCGTTGCTTGTGATGATGGAAAAAAAATCAAAGCTTGTTACGTACGACACTATGGATGACGACGATGCAAAGTTTGGTGTTGGCCTGGGATGTAATGGGATCATACAAGTTCTGATCGAACCGATCAGCAGCGATGATCCGAATAATCCGATCGCGTTTTTGAAAGCGATAGATGAAAAAAGACAAAAAACAGTTCTCGTTACTTTGTTTTCTTTGGAGAGTAAAAAAGATCCACAATATGGAACCTGCTTGTTGTTGCAAGAAGACAAGGCGATCGTCGGTTCTCCACCAATCCTGCAAGAGATTTTGATCGCAGACGCAAACGACGCTTTATTAAATGAAGTTTCATCGTTCAAAAATTATGTGTCTAAGGATTACGCGGTAACTGCATTCATTGAAGCCATCAGCCCACCCGTTGCATTGGTAATTATTGGTGCCGGAAATGATGTGATACCGCTTGTACGCATGGCCGAAATTCTCGGGTGGGAAGTGACAGTCACCGACGGGCGTCCGGATCTTGCAAACAACGAGCGATTTTCAACGTCGTGCCAGGTTTTGGTTTCTAACCCTGAGAGCGCCCTCGAGAAAATAAATATAGACCAGCAGACGGTTTTTGTTTTGATGACGCATAATTACAATTACGATAAGGTTCTGCTTTCGCAGCTTGTTAAAAAAGATCTGCGATATATCGGCATGCTCGGGCCGAAGAAAAAACTGCAGCGGATGCTTGGCGAGTTAAAAGAAGAAGGTGTGGTCGTAACGGAAGAACAACTCTCTGTTGTACACAGCCCGGTTGGCCTGGACATTGGCGCCGAGACGGCCGAAGAAATTGCTGTCTCAATATTGGCAGAAATAAAAGCAGCATTTTCCGGGAGAAATCTTCAGCCTCTGCGAAACAAGGAAATGATACACCCTCGAGCTTCTACTGTGATTGAAGAAGTAAAAATTTCTAAAACTTAAAACAGTTTAGATCAGTTCCGATAAAGCGATAGTAAAAAATTGCGCGGTCGTTATAATGGCCGCTGGGGCATCGGAAAGATTGGGTGAGCCGAAGCAATTATTGATGCACAAAGGCAGCAGCTTGTTAAAGCATGCAGTGACCGAAGCTGTGAGATCAAATGCGGAACAGGTAATTGTCGTGCTGGGAGCAAACGCTGACATCATCGTGAACGAATTGGATGAAAACGAAGCACACATAGTTATTAATACCGGATGGGAAGAGGGAATGGCTTCTTCGGTTCGCACTGGCATTAATGCTCTTTTAGAAATTTCTGCTGCAGTGGATGCAGCAATTCTCATGCCCTGTGATCAGCCTTATGTGTCGGCTTCTTTATTGAATGAGTTGATCAGTAAACAGGAAGAAACCGGCAAACGAATTATAGCTTGCGATTATGGCGAAGCTTTAGGACCGCCTTCGCTTTTTCAAAAAGACTTGTTTTCAGAATTGCTCATGCTGGAGGGAGATGCAGGAGCGAGAAAGATCATTGAAAAACACGGCGATGATGTTGCAACTGTTTTGTTTAGAAAAGGCAGTGTGGACATTGATACAAAAGACGACTATGAGGCATTGAACAGTCTTTTATCTTAATCGGTGGATTTGTTCATGTTACAGATCAGAGTTTAGTTGTCTCTATTGCCGCCTCAGCCAACGGAACTAAGTGAATATTGTAACATGCCTTAGTCCAATTGCAAATAAACAAAATCTATATTTTCGTCCCCATCCATTTATTGCTTTGAATATACCAATACGACGGCACAAAAAGCGCGATCCAATATATCCACTCGCTCATCCAGCCGAGGCTGATCGAGAGATGAAAATATTCAAGTATGAAATACACATAAAAACAATACACTGTAATTGCGATCAGTTCCGTAATAAGATTTCGCTTACTGTTGCCGGTGCCCACAACAGCATTTAGCCACACCACCGAAACAGACTGAAGGATGAGCGCTATCGAGATGATTCTCGCGACGGGGATCGCTGCAATGATGAAGCTTTCGCTTTGTCCATATGCGCTTAGAAAAAATCTGGTGAAGGCATTTATCAGCAATGCAACGCTTGCGGAAAAAAGCAACGCGATCTTCATGATCTTAACCACAAGTTCTTTCACGCGGTGTTGTAATTTCTGCCCAATGATGTTACTTACCATGCTGTTGGATGCAGACGCGAATGACCAGGCAAAACAACCAAAAATGCCAAAGAGGTTCCGCATAACATTTGAAATAGCCAGTGGCTGTGTGCCATGATGCTCGATGAGGATGTAAAAGAATTCCCAGCTTGCAGTGCTCAGCGCGAACTGTAAAACGATTGGTGCTGATTGTTGCAGTATCAGTCTTGTCGCGACGCGGTCCAATTTTTTTGTCCTGAACAACTGCACTTGTTTGCCGATGCCTTTCAGGTGGATAAGCGAAAATATGGTCAGGAGGCCTGTGATCTCTGCAATTATCGACGCGATAGCAGCGCCGTTAAAGCCGAGCACAGGTAAACCAAAATGGCCGAAGATCAGCGCATAATCAAAAAAAATATTAGCAATGGTTTCTGCGAGCGTACCAATGATCAAATACCGGCTCTGATTAATGCTTATCAATAATGCATTTCGCATTTGATATATGTATAAGAACGGAAGACCCCAGATGCGGATGCGCAGAAAGCTGATCGCCATTTGCACATCCTGCTCACTGTGCAACGACGCTCGCAAAACCAGCGGTGCAAGGAACCAGGTGATTAGAATTCCGCCGATAGCAAATGCGATGGCTATTCGTACGGCCTGCAAAAAAAGCAAACCTATTTCTTCCACCCGGTCTTCACCGGCCCGCCTGCTCATTAATGCCTGCAAGCCGCTGCTTAATCCAAAACCGATCACGCCAAATACGAGGTAGTAGACTCCGGTAATCCCCGCGATGGCAAGAGCTTGCTCGTTGAGGTGCCCGAGAAAAACATTATTTGTGATGAAGTTAATGTTCGGTACGAGTATCGAAACGGCAATTGGCAAAGCTATCCGAAGGATCTGCCTGTTGCTTATCTCAACACGTAGTTGCATATTTGCGAAGATAGACGAGAGTGAGTTGGCGGTTGTGAATTGTGAATGGTGAATTGTGAGTTGTGAATGCAGTTTAAATTCCGGCGCATGTTGCAATTAACAGCCGATTGTTATCTTCAATCGCAAATCGTAA
>DASQJI010000376.1:0-2443 GCA_035631175.1 Parafilimonas sp. | reverse complement strand
GGCCAATGAAGAAAAAAATGCATCTCGAAAGATTTGTTATTCCACGAGCAGCTTGTTCGAGGGTTTGCCCGAAACATTTCCGGCGGGGCGATATCATTCATGGATCGTGAGCAAAGAAAATTTTCCTGCTGAATTAGAGATCACAGCGGAAGATGAGAACGGATACATCATGGCAGCGCAACATAAAACATACGATGTGCAGGGTGTGCAGTTTCATCCTGAAAGCGTATTAACGCCGCTTGGAGAAAAGATCATGAGGAATTGGTTGAAGCCCCCGTCCCCTAAAGGGGAGTGAAGGGCATTCGAGACAATGAAATTATATACACTCATAAAAATTCCCCTTTAGGGGTTAGGGGCATGAAAAAGATCCTACAATATTTATTCGAGCACAAAACGCTTTCAAAAGAAGCGGCGAAAGAAATCTTGCTAAGCATTAGTAAAGGAACGTACAGTGAATACGAAGTAACGGCGTTCATCACTGTTTTTCTTATGCGCAGCATCACGATCGAAGAACTCCAGGGGTTTCGCGATGCGTTGCTTGAGCTTTGCGTAAAAGTTGATCTGAACGGATACAAAACGATGGACATCGTCGGCACTGGTGGCGATGGAAAAAACACTTTTAATATTTCCACGCTTGCATGCTTTATCGTGGCAGGCGCCGGGCAAAAGGTAGCGAAACACGGGAACTACGGCGCCTCATCGATCAGTGGTGCATCAAATGTAATGGAGCAACTCGGCTACAAATTCAAGAATGATAACAGTCAGTTGAAACGGGAAATTGAGGAAGCGAATATTTGTTTCATGCATGCACCCTTGTTTCACCCGGCGTTAAAGACTGTGGCTCCTATCCGAAAAAACCTTGGCATAAGGACTTTCTTCAACATGCTGGGCCCTATGGTGAATCCCGCGGCTCCGGACTTCCAGCTTGTCGGCGTGTACAATCTCGAAATGGCAAGAATTTATAATTACCTGTTGCAACAAACTGGTAAAGCTTTTACGATCATTCATGGGCTCGATGGTTATGATGAAATTTCGTTGACAAACGATACAAAAGTGATCACTAACAACGGTGAGCAATTAAAGACACCTGAAGAATTGGGTAAACGTTTTGTAGAACCACAGAGCATTCATGGCGGTAATAGTGCGGAAGAAGCGGCAAAAATATTTTTGAAAATAATAAAGGGCGACGGCACCTGGGCACAAAACGCTGTTGTGCTTGCCAACGCAGCGATGGCTTTGCAATGTACCGGCGCATACGATCAGTATGAAGATGCTTACCATGCTGCTGTTGAAAGTCTTGAAACCGGTAAAGCGTTAAACTCACTGGAAAAACTGATCAGCCTGCAATGAACATTCTAGAGAAGATAATAGCGCAGAAAAGAAAAGAAGTTGCCGAGAAAAAACGAAGCACAGATATTGACTCGCTTATATCTATGTCGACGGCTTTTGAAAGAAAATGCTTTTCGCTGAAAGACGCATTGACGGGGGATGGCGCGACGGGCGTGATCGCAGAGTTTAAGCGTCGGTCGCCTTCGAAGGGATGGATCCATGAGGGCATATCGATCTCTGAAGTGGTACCGTTTTATGAATCGAATGGCGCAACCGCTATTTCCGTTTTAACTGATACAGAATTCTTTGGAGGTGATATCGAAGAATTAAAATCAGCAAGAGCAAAGGTCGGAATCCCTTTGTTGAGGAAAGATTTTATGGTGGATGAATACCAATTATACGAAGCGAAAAGTTACGGAGCAGATGTGATATTACTCATTGCCGCTTGTTTGTCCAACGACGAGGCAAGAAACTTGGCGCGAAAGGCCAAGGAATTAGGCCTGGAGACGTTGTTGGAAGTGCATGCTGAAGAAGAACTTGATCATGTAACTGACGAGATCGATATCATCGGCGTCAATAATCGTAACCTGGGAACATTTGAGACGGATATAAAAACTTCGATGAGGCTGATCAAATACATGCCCGGCGATAAGCCCGTAATTTCAGAGAGCGGCATTTGCGATGTGGATACCATCCTGAAGCTGCGCGATGCTGGTTTTAAAGGTTTCCTGATTGGCGAAACTTTCATGAAAGAAAAGAGTCCTGCGATTGCCTTTGCTGATTTTATGAAATCCCTGGAGAAGGGAAGTAAATTAATTCAGCATTCGAAATGAATAACGAGATCAACAATGCTTCGAAAAATCCGACCGCTCCCAACGAGAAAGGGTTTCGCATCAAAGTGTGTGGGCTCACAAACGCCCAGCAGGTGCGCCAGTTGAATGATGCCGGGGTTGAGTTTGCGGGCTTCAATTTCTATCCGCGGTCGCCACGATATGTGTACAAACACCTGCCGTCGCACACGATAAAAAGATTGGGCGGTAAAATAAACAAGGTGGGAATTTTTGTGAACGAAGATCCGGACACGGTCTTGAAAATCGTTGATGACTGCGGCCTC
>DASQJI010000375.1:0-1997 GCA_035631175.1 Parafilimonas sp. | reverse complement strand
GCATCTCTGCCGTTTAACACGCAAAAATAGCTTGTATGAATGAAGGAAATAATGCAACTTGCTGTTCTCTCACAAGTGAGCGCGCGTTCGACAGCTGTTTTGCGAAGTTGCGGGCATCGTAGCTGTGATAAATAAAAATTTATTCTGAAATTTTTTCTGTGCACATCTGTGTCATCTGTGAGAAATAAAATGACAAAAAATAAATTATGCCAAAACAAATAGTTCATACTGAAAAAGCTCCGGCGCCGATTGGGCCATACAGCCAGGCCGTAAAAGCCGGAGAATTCTTGTTTATTAGCGGACAAGTCGCAATTGATCCCGCCAACGGAGAACTCATCAGCGGCACCGTGGCTGAAGAAACACATCGTGTCATGAAAAACCTTGAAGCAATTTTGCATGCGGCATATCTCACATTCAACCATGTGGTAAAGACAACCATTTTCTTAAGCGACATGAGTTTGTTTGCTGAAATGAACAATGTGTACAGCACGTACTTTAATGGCGACTATCCGGCACGGGAAACTGTTGCGGTAAAAGGCTTACCAAAAAATGTAAATGTGGAGATCAGCATGATCGGTTGCGTAAGCATATAACCTTACTCAATCGACTGCACCTGGAAGGATGTGTAAAATTTTTTTCGCTCGCCTGGTTGCAAAACGATCAACCCGATCTTATTATTAAAAGCATTCGGTGCACTGCTCAGATTTTCGATTGCGATGCTTTTTCTGTGTGGCGGTGCATATATCTGCAAATAAGGATAGGATGCGTCGGGCAGTATGCTAAGCTGAAGCGTCTTATTTTTTAAGATACAGGCTGGATTATTGTGATCCGAAAGAATAAAACAATTATCCAGAAACGTATCGCCAAATAGCTCCGGCTGTTGAAATTTATTGTATGAAAGTATCTTTCCTGTCGGCACGAGTCGATCATCAAACTCCAGCAATTTGTTCGTGTTGATCTGCACCTGAAGATCATTCACTGAATTTCCCAATGTGAAATACGGATGCCAGCCATCGCTCAACGGCATTTTATCATTTGACATGTTCGTAACTTCTGTAACGACTGAAAGTCTATTTCCGTCTTGAAGTTTGTAAGTGATCGCGCATTCATAAGAAAAAGGGAACCCTTCATCTTTTTTTGTGTATTTATATTGCATGGACACAAACGCACTCTTTTCATCAGCGCCGGAGTCGGTAACTTCAAATAAACAATCATATATTAATCCATGAATCGCTTCTTTACCTAAAAAGAATTTTCCGGTAGTATATTCCCGGTCATTGAACATGTATTTTCCCTGCGGGAGCCGGCAAACAAAAGGACTCAGCTTACAACTTTTAAAGCCATTGGTTATATTTTCTTTTGCATCGCGGCAGGAACTAAAACCATCAACTACATTTTGGCCGTTCACGATAAAAGCATTCAACAAGCCGCCAAAAGAATACACAACAGCTTCCGTTTGCGTTTCATTATTTCGAAGCCGAAAAACCGGAAAAATATCCGTGTCATCGCTGTAAAACGAAAAGGTCATATGAGCTGATTAATTTTTTACCGCCACCGCAATCTTCGAATCCGCCGTGCCATAATACAACCACCATTTGTTTTTATAAAAAGCCAATCCTTCCGCGAAACAAACATTATTCACTTCACCACTAAATTCATATGGTTGTTCGGGTTTCATGAAGTAGCTATCCATTCTGTCAACAATTTTCGATGGGTCGTTTTTATCAAGCACAAGTTGTGCGACTGTATAAGTTCCCTCCGGTAAACCGGTGTCTCCTGTCGCCGAACTATTGCGGCTGTTATAGATCAATAATATGCCCTTGTCGGTGAGCATAGCCGGTGGGCCGCTTTCAACAAGATCGCAGTCGAACTTTCCTTTTCTTGTGGGTACTGCAATTTTTAATTTCGAGACATTATACTTTGAGTATAGTGAGTCGTAATCCGTGGAATGTGCGTTGTCATTTTGCAGTGGCGTCCAATGTATAAGATCAGGAGAC
>DASQJI010000374.1:0-7851 GCA_035631175.1 Parafilimonas sp. | reverse complement strand
AATTCAAATTTGACCTGAATGCGACGCCGTTATTTACCTGCGCTTCTACAGACTTGATCCCGGTTTTCAAGTCATTCTTTACCAATTCGGCTTGCTTCAATTGCTCATCGAGAAAGAGGACACTTAAATACAATTGGTTGATGCGATCCTGCAGTTGATATAACTCTACATCAACCTGCCTTTGCTGCACATCTGCCGTTAGCTCCTGCACCGCCTTTTGCTGTTTTATGACGCCGCCGTCATACACAAGTTGATTTACATCAGCCACAGCCTTATATTGGTCGCGGCTCAGCGGCTCGATCTTAATACCGGAAGCAGGAAATGTAATGTTCGTAACCTCGGACTGGTATGTGGCCTGTCCGCTGAAAGTAACCTGCGGCAAGAAACGTTTCCCAAGGTTGTCAACGGAAATATCACGTGTGCGGTTTATGAGGTCCTGCTGCCTGATCACAGGATAATTCTGTCGCGCCAGGGCATTTACTTCGTCTAGTGTAAATGACTGGCTAAAAAGTTTTCCGCCGGTGAATAAAAAGATGAACATCCATTTCTTCATAAACTTGTTGGTTTAACCAGTTGGTTAATCATAACTCAAAAAAAATTATTTTCTAATCGCCGCCATCAGGAACGCCGGTATTTCTTTCTTTCGCTGCTCCATCGCCGCACGAAATTGCATTTCATCCAGGTGCAGGTTACGCAGGATCATCGGCCTGGCGATGAAAGGGAATATCGTCATCGAAAGCAGGTTCATAAGTAGATGGAGAGGGCTGATCTTTTTAATCGTCCCCTTCCGCACTTCTTTTTCAACCTGCGCAAGGAAATTAGACGGATCCGGCGCCTCTTTCTTGCTCCAGATCTTTTGCATGAACCGGTCGGGATCCCTATTGATCTCGTTCATAACAAACCATGGCAAATAGGGATTCTCAAGCATTTCATTAATGTATTCATCTACAAATCGCCGGATCTTCTCTTCGAGTGTTTGTTCGCTCTCAAATATCATCTTGATCTTTGGAAAGAACTTCTGCGCTTCTTCCAGGAAAACGGTTTCAAACAATTTATCCTTGTCACGAAAATAATAATGCAACATGGCCTTGTTGATACCCGCCTCATCAGCAATGTCCTGCATCCTGGCCCCCACCATGCCGCGCGTTAAAAAAACCTTGCGTGCGGTTTCCAATATTTTCTGTTCGGTGCTGAGGCTTTTCTTTTGTTTAACCATATAGTTTAACCAAATGGTTGACAAAAGTAGGCCGATTACGGTCACCGCCAAAAAAAAAAATTAAATGATTGAACTATTTCCCCTCCAAACATAGGGCAGCCTGCAAGCATCAAGCCCTGAACCCAGATTGGCTTTCACAATTTGAAATTTGCCCGTTAAGCATTTAGGGGTACATTTGTCGCTTCAATCTTTTTATTTTGATGCAATACAACACAACACGCAGCGACATGAGCATGCGTGAATATGGCCGGCACATCCAGAAAATGGTGGAATACCTGCTGACCATAGAAGACAAAGAAAAACGCCAGGAGCAGGCGCATTCAGTGATCGAACTGATGGGTTTTTTAAACCCGCATTTAAAAAATGTGGAAGATTTCCGGCATAAGCTCTGGGACCACCTGTTTTTTATCAGCGATTTTAAGCTCCAGGTAGATAGCCCTTATCCCATTCCACAAAAGGAAACCTATAAACTAAAACCGGATCCATTGCCGTATCCGAAACGTCACCCAAAATATTCTCACCTTGGCAAGAATCTCGAACTGGTTATTGACAAGGCGCTTGCAGAGGAAGATCCTGAAAAGAAGGCTGGCTTTGCGAATGCGATAGCTTATTACATGAAGCTTGCTTACAGCAACTGGCATAAGGAGTTGGTGCATGATGATGCCATCCGCAGCGAACTTGACAATATAACCGGCGGCGAACTTGAATTTAGCAATACACCTTTTATTAAGCATCGGCCGCCTGCATTTGAGCGCGATGACTATCGCAGCGGCGGGGGTCGCCGTCAAAACTTCGGCAGCCGTAACGGAGGCAACCGCGACCGTGATAACCGGAATCGTCCGGGAAATGGCGGCGGTAACCGCGATGGCCGCAACCGCAATCAACGAGACAGCCGCGACAACCGGAACCAGGGTTACAAGAAGCGGTTTAAATAATTTATTTTAAGACGAGTTGGCCACTGACAACAGTCTGGCTCCATTTTTTATTATATATAAAAAGTGAAGTCACAGGTATTTCAAATAGCCAGCTTTGCACTTGGGGAACACGATCGATCGTTGTCCGCGCATCTCGACCAGCTCAAAATTCATCTTCTTGACTCCCTGGGTTCGTGCATCTTTGCGTTCAGGCAAGCCACCATTGAGAAGCTAAAAAAGCAGATCGAATCTTTATCAAACGAAAGGATCGCTAGCTTAAACTTCCCGGGCAGTATCGACCGGGCAGCCCAATTCTACACTGCACTGATCCGGTACCCGGATTTCATGGACAATTATCTTGGCAAAGAGGCCACGTGCCATCCAAGCGATAATATCGGGGCTTTGCTGGCCGCCGGGCATGCAATGAATATTTCCGGTAAAGAATTTTTAACCGCTATGGGGATTGCGTATGAAATTGAATGCCGGCTGGTGGAAGAAGTTCCTGTAATGATCAAAGGTTTCGATCACACTGTATTACTTGCATATTCGATCACGGCCGCAGTGTCAAGAGTACTTCGGCTGACAGAGCAACAAGCTGCCAATGCAATTGGCATTGCCGGTTGTACATTCAACCCACTGGTTACTTCGCGTGCTTCGTATACAACAGAATGGAAAGGATTTGCGTCGTCGATGGTTGCACTCGGATGCACGAATGTTGTCATGCTTGCTAAAGAAGATATGACGGGACCTGTTGGCCTTTTTGAAATGCCGGAGAAAGGTTTTCCGGATATATTCGGCATGAAGCTCGAATACGACTGGTCAAAGGAAAATTTTGTGCTGATCCGAAAATGTATTTTAAAGAATTACAATGCGGAAGTGCATACTCAACCCGCGATCGAAGCAGCGCTCGAGCTCAAACAACAATACACATTCACCGTCAACGACATTGAAGAGATCAACGTCACTACCTTTCTTACTGCTTACCACATCGTTGGAGGAGGTGAATACGGGGACAGAATGAATGTTCACAGCAAAGAACAGGCAGACCATAGTATGCCTTACCTGATCGCTGTTGCATTGCTGGACGATGACGTTTACCCCGCGCAGTTGACTCAGGAACGAATTAAACGGAATGACGTGCAGGAACTGCTGAAAAAAGTAAAGGTGAAAATAAATTTTCCCGTGCACCAGCCGGTTAAAGTGGTTGGAGTAGTAGATAAATACACGGCGGCTTATCCGGATAAAGTGTACTCCGAAGTAACTATTACTCTCAAAGATGGAAAGAAATTGGTGTGCGAGAAACCGGATTACAAAGGTTTTCATACGCGGCCATTTTCATGGAACGACGTGATCGAAAAATTTAAACGCTTAACGAAGGGTTGCATTGACGATGAAACGTCAGAAAAAATTATCGTGACAGTCCGGGAATTTGAACAGTATAGTGTGAATGATCTAATTAACGAGCTGCAAAAGATCCACTGATCTTATAATTTAGTGCGGGCATATTTTTTGTTTTAAGATCCTTAAAGCTGACCTATGCGATTCATTCCAACAAAAGTGCATGGAGTGATGGATTACCTGTATGCTTTAGTCCTCCTCTTCATTCCAAACATTTTTCACTTCAGTTCAAATGATGCGCCGACATATGTGATGGATGTCGTGTCATCCGCCGTATTCACTTATAGCCTCTTCACAAAATATGAGCTCGGATTATTTAAAAACATCCCCATGCATGTACATTTAATTCTGGATTTGGTCTTTGGCGTTTTGCTGGCGGCATCACCGTGGATATTTGGATTTGCAGACGATGTTTACAAACCGCATTTGTTTTTCGGGCTTTTCGCGATCGCTGCGGCGTCGTTTTCCAAAGTAACTTCCCGGCAAATTGAAAAAAGCACTTATTCGCAGGAAAGCTCTACGCCGGCGTAATAATTGCTTCGCTTAAAGAAAAATACTTATGAAAAAGGCAGTGAAAGAAACTCCAAAAACCAGCTCATCATCAAAAAAGAAAAATACGCGGCCGCATACCACGAAAGAGACAGGTTATAAAGAAGATGTTTTCAATGCTGAAGAGCAAAGAAATTATGACAAGACCGACGTAGCAAAAAACAAAAAAAATACTATGGGGCCAAGGTCGTGATCATTTCTTCGATGTGAAATGATAAATACCCGAACCCAACTCCAGTTGAACATACCCATCGGCTGAACCAACAACTTTTATGTCGGCTGTTGAAGACAAGGGTTTGCCACTTTCAGAAACGTTAGCCGCATTTACGGCCGGCACAAACACATCTGCAATTGTGTTTGGTGGTACTTCGACGTTCATGGTTATTTCACCATTGTTTATTTTCCATTCATTGCTCAACTGGCCGTAATATGTCTGGAGCTTTGCAATGGCGCTCGTGAAGCCGCCGCCAATGTGCGGTTGTATTTTAATGTGTTTGTATCCAACCCCATCCTCATAAGTGTCGAGCCCAACCATTCGCCTGTACATCCAATCGCCAATCGCACCGTATGAATAATGGTTGAATGAATTCATGCCTGGATTCTCGAAGCTGCTGTCAGGCTTCTGGCCGTCCCACCTTTCCCAAATTGTAGTGGCACCCATTTTTACCGGGTAAAGCCATGAAGGATAGGTATCCTGCAGCAATAATTTATATGCAACATCATCGTGACCAAAACGCGTCAGGACATGACATAAATAAGGTGTCCCGAGGAAGCCGGTCGTTAAATGATTCCGGTAACTACTGATGTTATCCACCAGCCGTTGCGCAGCCTGTGCTCGCAACGAATCCGGAAGCATGTCAAAGTTCAGTGCAAGAACGTAAGCGGTTTGCGTGCCTGAAACAAGGCGACCATTTGGTGTCATGTATTCTTTGAGATATGCCTTTTTTATCTTTTGTAATAAAGCAGAGTATTCAGAAACATCATCGGTTTTGCCTAAAACTTTTGCCGCGTTTATCAGGAGCTGAGTTGAATTCGCATAAAAACACTGAGCGATCAAATATTTATCTGTTACCGCAGCCCTGCCATCGTTGTCATCATCAGGCCGATAGAATAACCAATCGCCGAAATGGAAGCCGGTGTTCCAAAGATCATTCTTAGCAACTTTGCGAATGCTTTCTACGTAGGCCTTCATGCTACTGTACTGGTCTTCCAAAATTCTTTTGTCACCATAAGCGAGGTACATGTTCCATGGAATTATCGTTGCACAATCTGCCCATCCGGCACTGCTCGTCGCTCCGCCCAACACATTTGGAATTACGAAAGGCACGACCCCATTTCTTTGATCTGCCTTCACGTCTTTTAGCCATTTCGCCATGAAATTATTTACGTTCATATTGAACGATGCGGTGCGTGAAAATACCTGCGCATCGCCTGTCCATCCAAGCCGTTCATCGCGCTGCGGACAGTCAGTGGGCACATCTAAAAAATTCCCTCGTTGCCCCCATTGGATGTTGTGTTGAAGTTGATTGATGAGTGGGTTCGATGAAGTGAACGTTCCCGTTTCTTTCATATCGGAATACAAAGCGACGGCCGTGAAATTTTCGGGACTCATTTCTCCCGGATAACCTTCCACCTTGACAAACTGGAATCCGTGCCAGGTAAAATGCGGCTCGAATGTTTCCTGAGTTCCGCCCTTTAGAATGTAGATGTCTTCTGCTTTCGCCTTGCGAAGATTTTCGGTGTAAAAATTTCCTTCCTTATCCAGCACTTCAGCATGAGAAACCTTGATTGTATCTCCTGCGTTGCCTTTCACTTTAAGCACAACCCAACCGACAAGATTTTGCCCGAAGTCGATAACATGCTCGCCTTTGGGAGTCGTAAGAATTCTCACCGGCTGAAAAGTTTCATGCTTTTTTACAGGCTCATTATAGGTCGCTATTAAATTGTCAAAAGAAAAATCAGCCAGCTTTACGCCACTCCAATCTGCATCGTTATAACCAGGAGAGGAAAAGCCCATCTTGTGCAAACGCGCGTCGATCGTCTCACCATTATAAATCTCTGAACTTCGGATTGAACCTGTCGATGATTTCCACGTATCATTCGACCAAACAAGATCAGTCGAGCCATCGCTATAAACAATGTTCAATTGAAATAATAAGGCGATATCTTTTCCGTAGACATTTTTGCTATTCGTGTACCCAATCGTGCCGCGATACCATCCGCTGCCAAGCGTTACGCCAACCGCGTTGACGCCGTCTTTCAGCAAAGCGGTTACGTCGTAAGCCTGGTATTGCAACCTGGTTTTGTAGCTTGTCCAGCCGGGCATGAGATATGCGTCGCCAATTCGGCGACCATTAATTTGTGCTTCATACAACCCATGTGCTGTGATGTATGCAGTGGCCGAGACCACTTTCTTGTTTAATAAAAATTCTTTTCTGAATAGCGGGCTGGGCCGAAGAATAGAATCTTCTGGATACCCGGGCTCGATCCATTTTGCTTTCCAGTCAGCTACATTCAATAATCCCATTTGAAAATTTGCTGTTTCACTCCATGCGCTGCTGTTGCCGTGATTATCCCAAACCCTTACATGCCAGGAATATTTTTTATCGCTCTGCAATGACGAACCCTTATATGCAACATGAACAGATGAATCAGCGTTAACCTTGCCGCTGCTCCACACCCCTGATTTATCCAACGTCACCTCAACCTCGTAGGCTACCTGCATCGTATTCCTTTTATCACTCATCAACTGCCAGCTGAAACGCGGCTGCGTCACTCCAAGAGCGATAGGATCTGTAAGATTTTCTGTGAGCAGGCTTTGAACTTTCAATTGCGCCGAAGAAGTGAACGATATCATGGTACCGATAAAAAAAGGAATACATTTTTTCATGGCAATGCTTTTAAACAATTCAGAGACCATCCGGTCAGGAGACTTAACGCAAGATAAAATTCGAAACCAAAAAATAAAAGAATCATTTGATGAAGTGTTCTGCACGTGCTCGCTTTATCGTTTTGGGGACACGAAGTACACGACTAGCCAGAACGGCCCTAAGATTGGAGCGCGTGACTCTTACATACTTTTCGTCGAATTGAAGAGGCGATATTTATTTATCGGGCCATTTTTCGGAACGGCGTACCGTTTGCGGCAAACTGCACGTTTGCGCGACAAAGTTTATTTAAATGAAGTGCCAGGTTGAGATCTGAAACAAGAAGCGCCTTAAGATTGACTATTGATTTCCTCCAATGCCGGGTGCATACGGGAACTGAAGATGTTCGTAATAATCTAAGCTAGCAGCGGGTTTTTCAAGATCTGGAGAAATTTGCCTGTTAGAGAAAGTTTGAAAATAAAGGACGCAGGCATTGCGCCACCAAACCGCTTCTTTTTCCTGTATGCTCAATAAGATTTTCACCTGTTCAAAACGCTCATCATCGATGCTGCCTTTTAAATGGTCCCATGCACTTTGCATCCATCTTACTGAATTGACACCGGCATAATACTTCCGGCACAATTCATCCCATAAGCTTTTTCCGGACTTCATTGTAAAATCCCATGGCACATGATGAAACCACAATAAAAATCTTTCGTCGCATGTGCGTTCGTCTTCCAATTGTTTGCGCACTTCAGGCGCATATTGCGCGAGCGCATTGCTTCCGCGGGAAGTCCTGTCAAATCCAATTCCCACAGCGTCTGCCTTATGAAAGTAAGTAGGATTCCAGTCTGCACGCGGCGCACTGTTGTACCACGGCGCGGGGCCATAATGGTGGCTGTATCCC
>DASQJI010000373.1:0-1829 GCA_035631175.1 Parafilimonas sp. | reverse complement strand
TATGCTCGGGTGTATGAACCAAAAGCCGGAACAAAAAACAATGCCGCAGTAATTTTTGTACACGGTGCGGGTTATTTGCAAAACGTAGATTATTGGTGGAGCTATTATTTCCGGGAGATGATGTTCAATAACCTGTTAGCGGATAAAGGGTACACGGTTATCGATATCGATTATCGCGGCAGCGCCGGTTATGGACGCGACTGGCGAACCGGCATCTATCGTTATATGGGTGGAAAAGATCTCGATGATGAAGTTGATGCAGCGCGTTTCCTGGTTAAAAACTATGACATCGATTCAGCGCGCATTGGCATGTATGGCGGAAGTTACGGCGGCTTCATGACGTTGATGGCACTCTTCACCCAACCAAATGTTTTTAAAGCAGGAGCCGCTTTGAGGCCGGTTACAGACTGGGCACATTACGATCACGAATACACATCGGCTATTTTGAACGAACCGTTCACCGATAGCATTGCATATGCCCGTTCGTCGCCTATCAATTTTGCTGAAGGCCTAAAAAACCATTTACTCATTTGTCACGGCATGGTTGATGTGAATGTGCATTTCCAGGACGCGGTTCGATTATCGCAGCGCTTGATCGAGTTAGGGAAAGACAATTGGGAACTTGCCGCATATCCTGTAGAAGATCATAGTTTCGTAGAGGCCAGCAGTTGGACGGATGAGTACAAACGCATTCTAAAATTGTTCGATGAAAATTTACTGAACAAGTAATATCTTTTTTCGTGAGAGCGATGTAAACGCTGAGATAAAATCTTACCTCCGGCAGACGCGCAGCCGAAAACATTTTTATGAATGATTCGTTGTATCGGTAGCCACTGGCTGTTGGCTCGATTCCTGGATGAAGACACCTTTCCATTTATTATTCATTTTTCGGAATAAGATTGTCATACCAAAAGGCTTGTACATTTCCTGCTTACCGTTTTTGTATGTTGCCGTTAACGTGCCTGTACAACTCCACGCTACATTGTACTCATTTATAAAATTGTATTTCTCTGTCCCCTTTTCAATGATCTCGCTTGTGATCATACCAAACCACTGACCAGCCATTTGTTTATAAACGGCGGGCTCATAGAATTCGCCTGTTATATCAAGATATGTGAACTGCGCGTCAACTGAAAAGGCGTCGAATAGCTTCGCGGTGTCTGCATGTGCGGCTGCATCGAACACCTGTTCGATCACAGGTTGAATTGCTGATCGTATTTCTTTCTTTTGTTCATCGCTCAATTTATTGTTTGATCCTTGCGTGCACGAAAGCAGTATTGCCGGAATAAGCAGAACGTAAATTTTCGGCTGATGGAAATTTAATAACATTGTAATTGCAGTTGTTTTGGTGAGTAAGTTTGGTTGTGCAATATCGTATAGTTTTTTTAAATGAAGATTTCAAATCAGATATGTTTAATATGCAAATCAAACTGAGTGCATGTATGAGCAATGGACAAAGCCTGCAGCTGCGACGAAACTAATGGCTCGTTTGTCGATGCCGGAACGCGAAAAATCTTCCTGCAGCATAGCGATGAGACCTAAGATCATGGCGCGCACGCCCATTACTACGTTTCAACCCGAAAAAAATACGACTCACTGTTTACTTCTTGATAACGCCGCATAAACTGAGCTATTTGCAGCTCAAATTGTTTTTATGCGAAACCAATTATTGATAGCAACTATCTTCTTTTTACCGTTTATTGCGAGAGCACAAAATAACCCGCCCAGCTTTTCGATGCCGCAATTACAACAGGACTATGAGATCTTTGTTCGCGCGCTGAAAGAGGCTCATCCAGGGTTGTACAGGTACACCCCGAAACAATCATTCG
>DASQJI010000372.1:0-3817 GCA_035631175.1 Parafilimonas sp. | reverse complement strand
TCATCACTCAACTGGTAGTTCGATTGTAAATATAGTACTCTCACCTTCTTTGGTTGCTACTTTGATCTCACCGCCGTGCGCCTTGATAATATCATAGCTCAGGCTCAAACCTAAACCGGTTCCTTCGCCGGTCGGCTTGGTAGTAAAGAAGGGCTGAAATATTTTGTCCACTAATTTCTGAGGAATACCCCCGCCATTGTCCTCCGTGATGATCAAAACTTTGTCGCCTTCTTTTTTTGTTCGTATGACGACAGTTGGGTTGAATTTTTCAGCTCCTGATTTCCGCTTTTCATGCACCGCATAAAATGCATTACTCAACAAATTCAAAATAACTCTTCCGATATCCTGTGGTACAATCTTTATCTTCCCAATCGTATCATCAAAATCCGTGGAGTATGATGCGTTGAATGCTTTGTCCTTTGCGCGAAGGCCGTGGTAGCAAAGACGGAGATACTCATCGCACAACGCATTAATATCCGTTGGCTCTTTTACACCGGTGCTCGTACGCGAATGTTGCAACATTCCTTTTACGATGGCTTCTGCGCGTTTGCCATGATGAAGAATTTTTTCTTCATTTCCCGCAATGTCATTTAGAATTTCATCTTGCAATTGCTGACCTGGCTGTAATCTTTCTTTAACGAATTCCGCCTTCAGTTCTTCGATCAGATCTTTATTCACTTCAGCGAAGTTATTCACGAAGTTTAGCGGGTTTTGTATCTCATGCGCGATGCCGGCTGTCAATTCACCAAGTGAAGCCATTTTTTCTGATTGGATAAGTTGTGCCTGTGTGGCTCTAAGTTCCGCCAAAGTACTCTCGATCTTTTTATTTTGCTCCTCTACGGTTTCTTTCTCTTCCCGCAGTTGGCTTGTTGCTATTGTTATTTTGTGTTCAAGTACTTTGTTTCGATAAATTATCCGCCTCGTATTCCACCAAAAATACAGTCTCACCATTCCTATGATCACAATTGCATACACGGCATACATCCACCACGTTCTCCACCACGGCGGCAGTACTCTGAACGAATAAGTGAGCGGTTCGCTCCATGTCCCGGCCGCGTTTTGAGCCCGCACTTTGAAAGTGTAATGGCCTTCATAGATGTTTCCAAAAACAGCCGATGTTTTATCGTCCGGAACGCTCCACTCCTTGTTATACCCGTCGAGCATATATTGATACTTTACCCGGAAATTTCTGGCGGTCTCGATGGTGTTGAAGTCAAAACTTATGTTGTTGAAGCGATGCGGCAGAACTAATTTTTCCGGGATCGGGTACCATTTCGTGATACCATCGAATGATACGCCGGCAAGCTGATCTTTGATAGAATCTTTTTCCGTTGTGGTTAATCGCCTGCCGAATAAGCTTATTTCCTCGATCGCAGCGGCAGGAGTTGCGTTACTGTCGGGCATATCAGCAGCGACCGGTTTTACATCATTCCAGCAAATACTTGCATTGTTCAGCCTTATTCTTTCTATAACAAGCGCGGGAAATTTACTGGCACTATTAGAAACGGATTTTGGATCAAAACGGACAAGGCCGGTTTTGTCAGAACCCGTTCCGATCCAGATGATGCCTTTGCTATCTATAAACATCGCACGTGTTCCGCCGTTCACATCTTTCACCGGATAGCCTGTCAGGGAATTAAACGTTTTTCCGACTGTCCATTTTTGTTTTTTGTCACCATCAGATGAAGGAACCAGCTCACATACTCCCAGATTTGTTCCTGCATACAATTTTTGATCATTGCTTTGGAGTATCTGCGTGATGAAATTATCCGGAAGCCCATCTTTGCTTGTTATTGTTTCAAACAAGTTTCCTGTAAATGGCCTCTTTTGTTTGATGCTTTCAGAAAACGTTGCCAGCGTTTCTTTACGCAGCAAGCTTAATCCGTCCTGTGTGCCAAACCAAAGATTGCCATCCTTATCCTCATCGATCGTCCAAACGACGTCGTTTGCGAGTCCCTGCCCCGTGGTGTAATTTGTAAACGTGCTGCCATTATATTCCGTCACACCGCCGCCGGAAGTACCGAACCAAATATTCCCCTCGGAATCCTCGAAAATCGTAAACACCTGGTCGTTTGCAAGTCCCTGGCGCGTTGAATAGTTCGTGAAGGTTTCGTCATGGAACTCGCTTATACCTTTAAGAGTGGCAAACCACATGTTGCCTTGTTTGTCGTCAAGAATGCCGAAAACCCGGTCGTCAGCGAGCCCCTGGGAAGTTGTATATGTCGTAAAAGTTTTTCCGTCGTATTTACACACGCCGTTGGCAGCAGTCCCAAACCAAAGATTACCCATCCGGTCTTTTTCTACAGCGTAGATGTCATTGCTCGGAAGTCCCTGGGCAGTTGTGTAGTTCGTGATACTTTTACCGTCGTATTTATCGGCGCCACCGCGGTAGGTGCCAAACCAGAGATTCCGTGACTGATCTTCTGTGATGCTATATACAACACTTCTGTTAAGTCCCTGCGCTGTGGTGAAGCTGGTAAAACTCTTGCCACCATATTTGCTTATACCACCTCCGAAAGTGCTAAACCATAAATCACCAGTTGCGTCCTCGGTGACGCTGGTGACGGCGTTATTTGGTAGCCCCTGCCTTATGCCGTAACTGGTAAACACATTGTTACTATCGAGTTTAACGGCGCCGTATCCGTCAGTGCCAAACCAAAGATTCCCCGAACGATCTTGTGCAATACTATTCACAAGTGCATTTGCAAGCCCGCCGGCCATTGGATAGCCTGTAAATTTTTTTCCATCGAACTTGCTAACGCCGGCAGCGGTACCAAACCAGAGATTACCCATTCTGTCCTCAATCAAGGTTCGTATTGAATCGCTCGGTAATCCTTGCACTCGCTGATAATTCCTGAACCTGTGCCCATCATATTCACTGATCCCACCAGACGTTCCGAACCAAAGATCTCCTTTTCTGTCTTGTACAATTCCACGTACCTCGTTATTCGGCAAGCCATCGGCGGTGGTATAATTTGTGAAAACGCGACCATCATATTTACTGATGCCACCCAATGTTCCAAACCAAAGGTTCCCCGCTTTGTCTTTTATAATGGTTAACACAACGTCATCCACAAGGCCCTGCGCTTTACCATAATTAGTAAAAGTTCTGCCATCGTATTTACTCACGCCACTTCCATCGGTGCCAAACCAAAGGTTGCCCGCATTATCTTCCACAATAGTCCAGACGATGCTATTGGCCAGACCCTGCGCAGTTGTATAATTCGTAAAATCTTTCCCATCATATTTGCTTACTCCGCCGCCAGAAGTACCAAACCATAAGTTTCCGATACTGTCCTTATATCCACAGTAAACCTGGTCAAGAGCAAGGCCGTTGTCGGTGGTGTAGTTGGTAAAAAATCCCCTGCCCTGCGCATCCGCAGGAATTGGCGAACCGGTAATACTATCAACATACTCATGTACCGGGGCGGGCGAGAGTTGTTGTGTAACAAACGGCTTAGGCATTGAGGCTAGCGAAATCGTTACCGGTTTATTGCTATCAGGAAGAGAAGCAAGAACCGTTATTTGCGGATACGAAATTGTATCGTTCGTCGCTCCTTCGCTTACCTGCCGCTTTTTATTTTCTGAGCACGACGAAACGATCAGCGTGAGCGAAATGATACTGAATCTAAATAAAGAACGTGCTCGAAATATTTTATGTCTTTTTAGTTTGTATCTCATACGGGTGTTGGCCGATCATTGCTATTTGGCTGGCTGATGCCGGTACGCGATTTCGAAGGGAAATTACGCTTTATTATGCCGGATATTTGCATTTTAATGCGCGCGAAACTTGCTGGTCTTGATCCTGCAGCAGTTT
>DASQJI010000371.1:0-8269 GCA_035631175.1 Parafilimonas sp. | reverse complement strand
TAAAAAAGTGCGAGTTCATCAGCTTAATTTGATCATAGCGCATTGAACATTTTTCCAAGTGCGCTCAACAGCTTTTTGTCTTCATAGAAAGAACGCCATGAATTATCGGCTGCAATCGGTTTGCTCTGAAACCTGCCGGGGGTGCCCGCGATCGTGTGATCATTCGTTAACTCCATTACCTCGGGCGCCGCAAATTTCTTGAGCCCAAATGAAGAACAGATCGTGTCCAAAGCTTTTTGAGGCTCAAGGGCGACAGCCTCATAGTGCAGTTTCAATGTATCCTGTTTGTCCATACAACTGAGCACCGCCTTGCACAATTTTTTGTAAGCATAACTGTCGAGCATCGTTTCATAGGCTCCCTTGTCAGACCGTTTATTCACCTGCCACCTTTTTAGTTTAGAAAATGTAACCGCGCGCAAGTCGCGTACCAGCCAGATGAATTTGGCATCAACCTCTTTGCATTCATACACTGCCAGCGCTTGCATGGCATCCTTTGAAGAATCTACAATAAACTTCTTGTGGTACGTCTGGCTTATTGTTTCATAAATGTTTTTAAGAAAGTCCGTCGTTTGCGCATTTTCGGGCGTATGAACATATGAAGTCAAAGATCTGCATGAAGTGCGTGGCGATAAAGAAGCGAGCGGTGTTGTGAGCAACTTATACGGCCAACTGATCTTCGTTTCAAAATCTGCATCAACGTTGCCTTTCAACACGCGAGACCAAAAGTCGCACTGCAGAACAGGCTTTCCGCACGAGCAATGCCATGCCCACATTTCACCGGGCCCTTCCTTAAAAATATGTCCCCTCAGCATTGCCAGTTCGCCGACAGAAATAATTTCTTCCGACTTCGAAAGCATGTTTTCGAGTAGCGTCGAGCCCGACCGCCTGTCGGCGATTATATAAATAACCGTGGGTTTATTTTCTATGTTGGGCACTGCGCCAAAGTTATTGTTTGAAATGAAAAACGGCGGAATGCGGATGGTTTTCTTTGAAATAATGAATTTGATTATACATTAACTTGCCGCGATGCAGCGAACGACGATAATCTCAGTGCAGGATCTTGTGAAGAATTACGGGGATTTCCAGGCGGTGAAAGGGATCAGCTTCAATGTGTATGAGGGAGAGATATTTGGTTTACTCGGCCCAAATGGCGCCGGCAAATCTACCACGCTCGAGATCATTGAAACATTACGCAGCAAAACGAGCGGCAAGGTAACCGTCGACGGATTTAACCTCGATGAATCGCCAAATGAAATAAAGAAGATCATTGGCGTACAACTGCAAACGTCAGGCTATTACCCAGGCCTTAATCTTACTGAATTGATTCGGCTGTTTGCCGGTTTGTACAACCAGCCGGTTAACCCGACAGACCTGCTTGGGATTGTAAACCTGAAGGATAAGGCAAAGGCAAAATTCAAAGAACTCAGCGGCGGACAAAAACAGCGTTTCTCAATTGCGACCACGCTCATCAATAAACCAAAAATTATTTTTCTTGACGAACCTACAACGGGTCTCGACCCACAGGCACGCCGAAACCTTTGGGGCTTGGTAAAAGATATTCGAAGCCAGGGCACGACGGTCATCATCACAACACATTATATGGATGAAGCTGAGATCTTGTGCGACCGCGTAGCTATTATCGACTCAGGAAAGATAATTGCGATGGCATCACCCGACCAACTGATCGATGACCTCGTGGCAACCGGGTTTGAAAGACCGAAAGAAGTTAAACAAGCAAATCTCGAAGACGTTTTCCTCAACTTGACCGGCAAGCAATTGCGGGAAGAGTGACTGCTATGCGTTCACTTCTTACAAACCTTTTTGTGCAACGCACATTTTTGCGCTGGTGCTTGCAGTTGTTTCAGCTTGTAGCACCTCATCAATATAACTTTCCAGCAATTGATTAGGATTATATTTCGAAAATTCTTTGCTCAGCTTCTTGACGTTGTCGTAGTACTTGTCATCACTCAAAACTTTTTCGACGGCCGTTCTTAATTGTGCACCAGCCGGACGCTCAGTTTTCAGATTGATACCAAGATCAAAATATCCTATCCTGGCGTTGATCTCATTCTTGCCTTCATGTATACCGGCCACCACCATGGGCAACTGGTTCTGAATACTGAGCATCACGCCGCCGTAGCCGCCGTTTGTTATGTATACATCGGCATAAGGCATGATGTCAGAAAAAGGAATAAAATCTTCAATGATGATGTTTTCATACGGATACTTTTTCCTTAGTTCTTCAGTTTCGGAACCACCAGTTGTTGCAACAACCAGATATTTGCTGTTCTTAAATGCTTCGAGTGTTGGCACCAGTAGTTTAGAAACGTCCTTTTCAACTGTGCCCTGTGTTACGAGAATTATTTTTTCATACTGGCTCAGCTTTTCATGCGTCCACACGTCATGCCCTTTGTCGGCGCGATACGGAAGAAGCGGCCCGATAAAACGAATATTGGTCCCGAGATCGCTGCGTGTGTACTCGAATCCGGGCGTACCACTTTGTAAAAGCAAACTCGCTTTCCGAATTAGTATGTCGAAGACATTTGAACCCTCGGGGTTGATATGGTATTCCCTCAGTATTGAATTCATCACACTTGTTGGCTTGCTGAAAAGTATGTTGTCCGCAACGAACCGGAGCAGCGATTGTTTCCATCTTCCGAAAAAGGATCGCACAGGCGTCATTCCAAGCCCGGACGGCGGAAGGTCTTTTGACGTTTCAGTAAGCGGTAGTACACCGATAGAAATAACCGGTATCCCAAGTTTTTCCTTGACAAAAGGGATCCCGGAAAAAGCGCAATCGCTTATCATAATATTGAAATCGAACTCTTCACGTATCTCACAGATATCGTCGAAATACTGTGGGCCGCGAAAAATGAAAGCATTGATCATATCAAAGACCAGTTTTTTTACTTGCCCTTTTATCTTGCTTCTTTCCGGAAACACCTCGTCCAGGTTATCGCCGGTCACTTCCAGCGCGGTCTTAAAACGATAATGCATGATGTTTAGCTTTTTCAATTTAGCCGCATACGTATTTGAAGTATACCAACGAACGTCGTGACCTAAATTCTTCAGGTGAACGGCAAGACCTGTGAGCGGATTAAAGTGACCGTCTGCCGGAAAATTAGCGAACAGGATCTTTTTTCGTGTTTTTGCGAACAGATCTGTCTGCACGACTTCCATCTTTTGAATGTCTTCCATCATTGTTGAATTTTGACAGTACAATGTTACCGTTGAGAAAGGGGAAAGGAAAGACGGAGCTGTATGAATCGCATTTTTTAGTAAATGGATTGACGAAACGCAATAACAATTTGAAAGAACTTTTTGACATTACGCGCCACAGCGGCATTAGAGGGGCAGCGGTGTAATGATCTCGGCAATCCAAATCGGATCGTTTGAAATTCATACAGATTGTTCAGCGTTGTGTTTCGCCATAAAAAAACGCTGAATTATATTTGGGCAAAACTCAATCGTCCGCTTTGTGAAGCAATTCTTTTTCACTCTTGCGCTAACCTGCCTTGCCCTGCATCTCTTTTCACAACAACCGAAACAATACTCATTTGTGCATTTTAGTACGAGCAATGGCCTGGTAACAAACACAGTCAATTATGCGACGCAGGATGCAAATGGTTACATGTGGTTTGCCACGATCGACGGCCTGCAGCGGTATGATGGTAACAATTTCCTTACGTTTCGAAAACAGTCGTCGAATCCAAATTCATTGCCCGCCGACAATATTGTGCAGGTGTTCACAGACAAGAAGCAAAATCTTTGGGTTTGGTCTGGCACTACAGTCGGCATCTTTAACACGAGCACTTTTACTTTCACCCCGGTGCCTGTGGAAAATGAAACGAAGAAGGACCCGTTTACAATTGTGTTTCTCGGCCAGGCAGATAATGGCTATGCTGCGATCTATGTCGACAAGAAAGGAATTTACAATTATGATCCCGTAAAAAAAATGTTTATATCGAAAGGCTTTTTTCAATTGCCGAAAGGCTGGGGCATTGCTGACATCCGGAGCTTTTCTGACGATGGCAAATATTTTTTCGCATGCACCGGTGGCGTCGCAATTTTCGATTCTAAAACAGGCCACTTAAACTACAGGGGGCACAACCAGGATAATAACAGGTATATACAATTATTACAAAATGATTCATCGATAATTAAAGTATACTTTATTGAAGGTAACAAGCTGTGGTTCGGAAGCTGGCCGATGGTTGCTTACGCGCCCTTTATCACTTCTGTTGATGCTGCAACAGGTGAAAGAAAACAGTTCAGCGTGACGAGGGAATTCGATCTCGGCTATACTGAATCGCGCGGAGGCTTACTGCAGCGAAACGGGAGAATATGGTTTTGCGGCAGAACGTACGTTGTTGAATTTACCGGCACTGGTGATAAACGATTCAACTTAATTCAAAGCCCGGCGCATGATGAACAAAGCATTCGTTTTGACCAGGCACAAACCATGTATGAAGACAAGGAACACAATATTTGGATATGCACCGATAATGGCGTATATCTTTTTAACCCGGACGCTCAAACCTTCCATAATTATAATGTATCCCGGCCCGGCGCTGAAGGCACCGAAACTCCTACCATAACGGCTTCACAATTGAACGATGGACGAATACTCATCGGCACATGGGGCGGAGGTTTGTACCTTTATGACAGCAGTTTTGATCCGCTGCCGCTGCCGGCGTCTTTGAAAGCTTTATCAAGTTATTATTCTGTCTGGTCGATTCATCAGCATAGCAAAACAGGATTGATCTGGATGGGCATGATGAACGGAGAGTTGGTGGTATACGATCCGGTAAAGAATAAAGCACAGATGTTCAGGCAAAAAATTTTCGAAGGCAGCACCATAAGGACCATCGCAGAAGACAAGCAGGGAAGTCTCTGGTTTGGCAGCCAGGGAGGTGCAGTGATCAAGTGGGACATTCATCTCGCGGAAAATAATGTACAGCAAGGTTATCGTGTAGTGAAGCCTAAAGGAGGCGGCTATATGCAAAAGTTATTTGCTGACCGGCAAGGATTCATTTGGGCAGGCAGTGTAGCAAGCGGGATCTATAAATATGAGCCATCCACAAATAAAGAAGTTGAACATCTTACTAAAGAAGGGCCTCTAGAAAAGCAACTCGCAGCAAATTCTATCGCCGACATTTTTCAATATAACGACAGTTTGTTGCTGATCGCGACCGGTGCCGTGAATCTTTACAATTTGAAGACAAGGACGATCTCACATTTCAGTACTGAAGATGGTTTGCCCTCTAACACTATAAACAGTTTTGCGGTAGATGATAAAGGCGGCTTTTGGATGGGGATGGCGCATGGCCTTTGCCGCGTGAAACTAGACAAGCTGATTTTTTCAACGTACGACAGGCGCGACGGTATCGCACATGATCTTTTCAACCCTTCTGGTGTCTGCAAATTGCGTGATGGCCGGCTCGTGTACACGACTGATAAAAATTTCCTGGTCTTCGATCCCAGAGCGTTTATCAGTGCGCCGGTTCCACCAGTTCCCCTGATCACAGATTTTAAACTTGCGAACAAACGGTTACTCGTTGATTCGCTTTTTCAATTGAAGAGGATCAGCCTTGGTTATGCGAACACTTCTATAGTGATCGAGTTCAACTCACTCAACTATACAAAGCAAAATAAGATCCATTACGCCTATAAACTGGAAGGACTTGACAAAGACTGGCAGTCGGCAAATGAATTGAACCAGGCCATTTATAATTATTTGATGCCCGGAAACTATACTTTCAAAGTAAGAGCCGAGAACAACGACGGAAGTACGAGCGCCGAGCGCATTTTAAAAATAGATGTTATGCCACCTTTTTGGCAAGCATGGTGGTTCCTTGGCCTGTTGGCCCTTGCAGTCATCGCCGTTTTCTACATCGTCGATAATGAGCGCGTGAAAAAACTCAAGGCACTGCAAAATGTAAGGACGCAGATCGCACACAATCTTCACCAGGATGTGAACACCACACTGAGTAACATCAGTTTGTTAAGCGAGATGGCGAAGATAAAGGTTGACAAAGACACGCAGCGCTCCAAAGAATACATTGACCAAATTAGTGATAAGAGCAAAAAGATGACCGATTCCCTGAGCGATATGCTCTGGACACTTGACCCGTCGAATGATAACATGCAAAAAACAATTCTGCGAATGAAAGAAACGGCCGAAGCTTTTCAAAGTACGCATAATACCGACATAAAATTGGCAGTGGATGACAAAGTGAAGACCCTTAAGCTGAACATGAAGACGAGACATGAATTGTTTTTTATTTTCAAAGAGGCGCTGAGAAACATTTCGGCGCATGCGAACGGATCACCAAGCCTTGTCGACATCGATCTCTCCGGTGGCAAGCTGCTCATGAAAATTCAAAATGCGGACGCATCTGTTAATTCCGCAAGTTTGGAATTCGAACAAAGTAAAAAGGACATGTTTAAGCGGGCCAAATCGATGAAAGCTGAATTTGACTTGCTGACCGATAAAAAGGGAGTCTCTTTAGTACTTGTTGTGCCGATAGCATGACCGGCATATCCTCGGGATCAAGCGGGAATTTATTCGCCCCACGCCGTAACAACAATCACTCTTTCGCCACCATAATTTCTGTGTTCGCACAGATAAATTCCCTGCCACGTGCCGAGTGCAAGTTTCCCATTCGTGATAGGGATCATAACGGAGCTGCCGAGTAAAGATGCTTTTAAATGTGCAGGCATATCATCGGGGCCTTCATCATTGTGAATGTAATCATATCGGCTTTCCGGCACCGCCCTGTTGAAGTAACTTTCAAAATCTTTTCTTACGGTTGGATCTGCATTTTCATTAATGGTCAATGAAGCAGAAGTGTGTTGAATGAATACGTGGCAAACGCCGGTTTTTATTTCACTTATCTGAGTTAGTTCACGAGTGACCTCTGGCGTGATGAGATGAAATCCGCGCTTTCTCTCTTCCAGGTGAATGACTTTCTGAAATATTTTCATACGTGAAAAAAATCGGTCTGACGCTTTTGAAGCATCTGACCGTTAGCTATTGTTGAATTTTATCAACCGGGCAACAATCATTTTCCCATCCACTTTTTGAAATCGGTTACCTTTTCGCGACTTACAATTGCTTCTTTATCCAGGTCGGGTTTGAGGCCGAGGATCAAACGGTTGCCAAAATAGTCGTGTATCTGGTCTATGCTGTTCACTGAAACATAAAAAGAACGGCTGATACGAAAATATCTTTGCGGATCGAGCATGTCTTCGAACTCGTCCATCGTGTAATCGACTACAAATTTGCGGTTGTCATACGTCTTGAAAAAATTCAGCCTGCCGTCGCTGAAGAAGTATGCGATTTCTTCAATATCGATCGACACCAGTTTCTGCCCGTGTTTTACCAAAAACCTTTTGCGGAATTCTTTCGGTTGGAGTTTTTGCTGAAGCTCCTTTATCAATGTATCCATATTCAGGGCCGGCGTATCAGTAGCACTGTACGCCTGTTTCATTTGTTCGTATTTATTAAGCGCTGCACGCAGATCTTCTTTTTGAATTGGTTTGAGTAAGTAGTCAATGCTGTTTACTTTGAATGCCTTCAGCGCATATTCGTCGTACGACGTTGTGAATATCACGGGGCTCTTCACCTGTATGCGGCTGAATATTTCGAAGCTTTGACCGTCAGATAACTCAATGTCCATGAGGATTAGATCCGGCACTGCGTTATTTTGAAGCCACGATGCGGTGGAGTCAATGCTGTCAGTGACACCAACTATCTCTGCAGACGCGTTTACTTCGTGCAAGGTCTTAGTGATCTTTTTCACCGCGAGGTCTTCGTCTTCTACGATCAGGATTTGCATGTGGTATAATTTTAAGCTTAATTAAAATTCAGTTTTGGTTTATTTTTTACTATCTCGAAATGTTTGCCCTCTGCATTGTTCCAGATCAATGGAAGCACGACGGTAAAATTTTTCGCGTCCTGCAGGATCTCAAACCCATAATATTTCAATAACTCATATTTTGACCTGATGTTAGATAGCCCTACCCGATTCGAGGCAGCTTTCACGATCTTTGGCTGAAGATTATTGTTCACTGCTAATTTATTTCCGGCAATGCTGAAAATGTCAATGGTAAGCGGTTGTTGCCTCGACACCACGTTATGCTTTACTGCGTTTTCAACAAGCAATTGCAAACTCAATGAGGGCAGCAGGTAATTGCTGTACTTTTTATCGACTTCGATCTGCAGTTCTATGGCGTCTCCGTGTCTCGTTTTTAATAATTTGTAAAA
>DASQJI010000370.1:0-5368 GCA_035631175.1 Parafilimonas sp. | reverse complement strand
TTTTACAACAAGTCCTGCGTTTTCGCATATGTACAAAGCATCCTTTAAACCCATTCCGTTCAAAGAAGGCATTACCTTATTCGAGACCGGCACGCTTGACAACACTGCACTGCTTTGTTGCTTCGCTAATCTTGTCCATTCGGTTTTTGACGAGTCGCGGTAGTGAACTTCTGTGGCTGACAAAATCATCTTGAGATCGTTCTCTGAACCGCTAAAGCTGTAATAACTGCTATCCACATTTTTAAGAAGCGCATATTTTGAACTGTCATTTTGCGGAGCGTTTAATGTGATCAGCCTGTCTGCAATCTCTTTAAACACGGGACCAGCCACCAGCGCGCCGTAGAACATTGGCGCGTGCGGCTTATTTTTTATTACAACCACGCATGTATATTGCGGATCTTCGGCAGGAAAGTAGCCGGCAAATGAAGACTGATAAATCCCAGTGCCGTAACCGTTTCTTCCATCAGCCACCAACGCGGTTCCTGTTTTACCAGCCACGGCATAAGGTGTTCCTTTAAAAAGATTGTAAGCCGTTGAGCCGGGATCGCTGCATACACCACGCAAGCATTCTTTTAATTGCTGTAATACGGTATCGTCGCAGATCTTTTCAATAGCGGTTGGATTTTTTTGACTGACGATGATCCCATCTTGCATTACGTCATTTAATAAATAGGGCTTCATCATCACGCCATTATTCGCAACTGCGTTATACAGCATGCATGTGTGCAACGGAGTAATAAGCACATTATAGCCAAAGGCCATCCAAGGGAGGGTCGTGGCACTCCAATATTTGCTGCCAGGATGATCAACAAAGGGAGGCCGCTCACCATAGAGATCGATGCCTGTGGCAGAATCCAGGTGAAGCGCTTTTAGGTGGTTTATAAATTGCGAAGGATTCGATGCGTAACTTGAATATGCCAGTTTCGCCATCCCCACATTGGAACTTAATTCGAAGGCACGCTTAACGGGAACATTTGTTTGCCCATGCTTCTCTGCATCGTACACTGTCCTGCCATTTATTTGCCACACGCCACCTTGCAAATTCACATTTGTGTTAAGAGAATATTTTTTATCCTGTAGAACAGACAGCAACGTTGCGAGCTTGAAAGTTGAGCCAGGCTCCGTTGGCGTCATGGCATAATTGAAATCTTCCCAGTAAGAGCCATCAGCCTGCCGGCCGAGATTGGCAATCGCTTTGATCTTTCCGGTCTTTACTTCCATCACTACCGCGCAACCGTGTTCCGCCTGATTGCTTACCATCATCTTCATCAAAGCGTTCTCTGTTATTTCCTGTATGCGCGAGTCAAGGGTAGTAACAATATCTTTCCCATTCTTTGGCTCGATCTCGTAGTCTTCATCAACGGGAACCGCGACTCCGCCGGCGATATATCGTACCAAACGTTTGCCGGTGGTGCCTTTCAGCAGCGTATCGTACGTTTGCTCAAGACCCACCTTCTGCGCATTTTGCCGTTCAAGGCCGATCGTTCTGAATGCAAGCAGCTGATAAGGGTTCAGGCGAATATTCTGAACTTCTGCAATGAAGCCGCTTTTATTTCTGCCAAGCCGCACTAACGGAAATTGTTTTAATTGCTGATATTGATCAAAACTTACTTTCTTCTTTAACAGGAAGTAGCGGTTCCTGTTTCGATAACCTTTATTGAGGATCGACTGGTACTCGTTTCCCGTTCTGTCTTTGAAGAGGCCGGCAAGACAGATGCTCAACGAATCAACATTGTCCTTAAAAAGTTGCCCATTGTTTTCTTTCAATCCATCAGCCTGGAAATCGACGTAAATGTCAAATTGCGGAATACTGGTACTCAACATCTGCCCGTCTTCGCTATAGATCGTGCCGCGCTCTGCATCTATCTCTTCAATGCGCGTGTGCAGGCTGTCGCTCATACTGCGCCAATAGGATCCCTGCACCTGTTGGATGTAAAACGCCTTCGTTATTACAACCAGGCATAAAGCAGCGATCACAATAAAGCAGAGGTATACGCGCCACAGTATGTCTTTTTTGATCTCCATTAATAAAGGTGTTTTTCCAGGTTAGCAACTGCCTTGTGGACTTTATGATGGTTTTTCAATGTCCGGCTGTTGATCCTGCTACTTCCAATTCTACAGGCGGTTCAGCTGAAGGTTTCAAACCGAGCTGTGCGGCCGCCTGGGTAACCTGTGATTCCCTGCTTTTATACATTTCAAGGCTTTTCAGGTTTTTGTATTCATATTGCATGTCTTTTACCTGCTTCGCGGTGACGTTGATGTCCCGAATCGTGTTATCTGACCAATGTCCGTTTGCTATGTATATAACAGCGAGCAACGCAAGAAACACCAGGAAAGAAAAATGCCTTACTACCCAACTGTAGTGCACAGCGGTCTTTAATTTGTTTTTTGAATTTGTTATGTTCATCAGAATTTATTTGCCTCAGCCGGCGGTATTTCGATAACGTTGTCTCCTTTCCACCGCGAAAACTTTTTAAAAAGATGATCAGTCTTCATGCAACTTTTCCGCAACTCTAAGTTTCGCGCTACGCGCTCTCGGATTCTTTTTTATTTCTTCGGCAGACGGTACAATTGGCTTCTTTGAAAGAACTTTAAAAACAGGCGACTTTTTTACTGTGCTGAAGGGATTGTTTTCATCTTGGATTTCGTTGATTCTGCGGAAAAAATTTTTTACCAGCCTGTCTTCGAGTGAATGAAAAGTGATAATAACTGCACGGCCTCCGGGTAGCAAAACATCGGGCAACTGAGCAAGCATTTCATCAAGCGCTCCTAATTCATCATTCACTTGTATCCTCAATGCCTGGAACACCTGCGCGAGATACTTGTTTGGATTGCCTTTTACGACTGGCGCCAGAAAAGTTTTAAAGGAGACGGTGTCTTTCAGCGAAGACAACTTTCTGTTTTGTACAATATACCGGGCCAATGTTTTCGCATTTGGGACCTCTCCATACCTTTCAAACAGCCGATGCAGATCGCTTTCATCGTATTCCGTTAATATGTCTAATGCCGTTGTTGTTGTTCTTTTGTCCATCCGCATGTCGAGCGGGCCATTGAATCTTGTTGAAAAGCCCCGTTCTGCGTTGTCGAACTGGAAACTGCTAACGCCGAGGTCTGCGAGAACACCGTTTACTTTCGATTGTTTATGCAAGCGCAGTAATCGTTGCAGGTGACGGAAATTATATGGCAAAAACGTGACCCGATGATCGTTTGGCAAATTTTTTTGTGCATCGGCATCCTGGTCAAAGGCAATCAACCGTCCACTTTCATCTAATTTGTCAAGAATCCCGTTGCTGTGACCTCCGCCGCCAAGCGTGCAATCCACGTAAACGCCGCGGGGTTGTATGTTCAATGCCTCGATCGCCTCGTGGAACAAAACAGGAACGTGATAACCTGGTTCGCCAGCTTTTGAATTATGAGCCTCGTCGCTCACAACTCAAGCGTTTGAAGTATTACTCATCACCTCGGATGCGAGTTTTGCAAAAGCATCAGACGAAAAATCTTCAAAGAGCTTTTTATACTTACCTGAATCCCAAATTTTTACTTTGTCAATATCAGATGCCAGCACGATGTCCTTATTTAACCCGGCATATTCTTTTAGCGACGGCGGCAATAAAACTCTTCCGGCAGAATCCAGGTCAACATAAGAAGCCCCGCCAACAAACAACGTCCTGAATTGACTTACCTTCGGATTGAAATCGTTTAATTTTTTTATTTTTTCCTCTATGGCTTCCCAGGTGTTCAACGGATACAGTAACAAACATTTTTCAAAACCGCGGCTTATTACGATCGTTTGCGTTCCTTCCGGCATTTGTTTTTTTAAACCTCCCGGTAAAAGGAATCGCCCCTTGCCATCAATTGTTGCTTCGTATTCGCCAAGAAAACCAGCCATTTAGAGAAATTGACAACGAATTTATAACTTATTGACACAAAATAACACTTTTTCCCACTTTTTCTTAGGAAAGAGCCAGTTTGTATTTATCCACAGCCTCGTAAATGTCCTATGAGTTTGAACTACAAGCGGTTTGTCGGAAGAAAATAAAGATTGAAGAAAGAGTACCTGCTTATAGGGTGGATAACGTGTTAGCAGTGTGAAAACATGAGATGGATCCGAAAAATTTAATGATAGCTGAGTTCGATTATCACTTACCTGATGAAAAGATCGCCAAATACCCGGCGGAGAATAGAGATACAAGCAGGCTTCTGATTTATCAGAACGCAGCCATAAGGGAAGATGTATTCTCAAATCTTAGTGCGTATTTGCCGCCGGATTCTTTGCTGGTCTTCAACAACACAAAAGTTGTTGAAGCAAGACTTTTGTTTAAAAAATCTTCGGGCACGACAATAGAAATCTTTTGTCTCGAGCCTGTTGAGCCGCACACCGATATTACGTCTGCAATGCTTGGAACAAGCCGTGCGCAATGGAAATGTCTTGTCGGGAATGCAAAAAAATGGAAGGCAGAGTCGCTAAGTAAAAAATTGGTTATCGGTGGAAAGGAGATCAGATTCTCTGCAACGAAAAAGGGAAAATATGCGGATGTTTTTGTGATCGAGTTTGCGTGGAACGATCACAATATAACTTTCGCTGAAATACTGCATGCTGCCGGCGTAATCCCTCTTCCGCCTTATCTGCATCGCGAAGCACGCAAAGAAGACAGTTCAAATTACCAAACTGTGTATGCGAAGCAACCTGGTTCTGTTGCTGCTCCCACAGCAGGGCTTCATTTCACAGAACGATTAATGAGGCAGTTAAGGCAGCAGAAAATTGAACTGGACTTTGTAACGCTGCACGTGGGAGCCGGAACGTTCATGCCCGTAAAATCGGCCACGCTGGGTGAACATTCGATGCATGCTGAATATTTTGAAGTGAGCAGGAAGTTGATTGAGCGTCTGTCAAAAAACCTAAACGAGAGTATTGTTGCAGTCGGCACTACAACTTTACGCACCATTGAAAGTTTATATTGGATGGGAAGTAAATTGGTGGATCATCTAAAAAAGAGAAGCGCCGGCAATATTATGACAGGAGACATTTCAGTTGAACAATGGGAACCTTATGAGCTGCATAGTCCGTGCAAAGTTTCCGACGCCTTAGAGGCATTGTTGTTTTGGATGAATGAAAATGAAATGGAAAAAATGGTAGCACAAACGCAAATCATAATTGCACCCCCATATAAATTAAAGATCGCAAAAGCGCTGATCACAAATTTTCATCAGCCAAAGTCGACTTTGTTGTTACTGGTAGCTGCGGTAACAAGCAATCAATGGAGAGACATTTATGAATACGCGTTGAATCACGATTTTCGTTTTCTGAGCTATGGAGACGCGTGTTTATTTTTTTCGGAAATGTGAACCGTGTTTACGCCTCAGCAAG
>DASQJI010000369.1:0-4565 GCA_035631175.1 Parafilimonas sp. | reverse complement strand
GGTTCATCGAGCAATAAGAAATCGGAACCTTTTAATAATTGTTGAATGATGCTCGCACGCTGCCTTTGTCCGCCGGACAGTTGTTGCGGATATTTCTGCAACTCCTCCTCAAGATTAAATTTTGATGCATATTCATTGATCGTTTCTTTTTCTTTATCCTTCAGTTCGCTGTTTTGCCTGGCTGCTAACAGCAGGGAATGAAACACCGTTCTCCATTCAAACAGGTAGTAATTCTGAAATATCACTCCCATGTCGCCGGCGCGAACAACTTGTTTGTTGTTTATCGTTACAGAGCCGCATGTTGGTTTTTGCAAACCCGACAATATCTTAAACAATTGCGTCTTACCAATCCCGCTTTTGCCAACGAGCGAAATAACCTGTCCCTGCTGCATACCCGGTCGTACAATGTCCCTAATACAAAAGTTTATGTCGCGAAGGATGAGCTTATCGTCGTAAACCAGTTGAATATTTTCAGCTTTTAATAAAGTGTTCGTCTTAATACAGGTTGTCATGATGCCACCTCCTGTTTTAATTTACTGTGAGGAAATAACCAATGTCGCGTTGTTCCGAGTAAATAGTCAAAGCATATACCGATGAGAAAGATCACCAACTGCAGCGCGATTACGTGCGTAAGGTCGTTGTACTTGTTGTATTTGATAAGCAACGATCCAATACCGCCTTCGCTCATGTTCAATCCTTCCACCATGGTGATCATCATCCACGCGATCGCAAAGTTTTGACGCAGTATCTCGAACACCTGGTCTGCTTTGCCGACGATGATCACTTCATACAATGTTTGCCAGTTGTTATATCCAAGGGTCTTGCACAATTCGTATTCCTGGTTATCTATATTGAGAATAACCGAAAGAAATGAAGTGGTAAAGAAGGGAACGATACCAAACACAAGAAGCGACAATTTTAATTCACTTCCATCTTTGGTAAGCAACGTGAAAATAAAGATCAAACCAGTCAAGGTTAAGTACCTGCACTTCACGATGAACTGCGCCATGCTTTTAAAAAACGGCATCACCGATGCATAAGCAAAGAAAAGTGTGATGATGATGGAATAAAGCATTGCTTTTAATGTAAGTGCCAGGCTCACGAGCATATTATCGATCAGCAAGCGGGATGTAAGCAACTGCCCGAAGGCAGTTGCTACGTGTCCGGGTTTAGGGATCAAACCAACAGAAGAAAATTGCCACGCAGTGATCGCGATCACAACCTGCAACCCGATCATGATCATGAACGTTTGCTTACTAATGTTTCCAAACGGTTGAAAGAGGACGCTCCCAATCCCTAAAGGGGAGTTGTAGAACGGTTTAGATTTAATCTTCGTTTTCATTCTCATTGTGATTTATTCTATGATGCATCTTCAAAAGGTCTCTTAAATCTATTTAACTGGTAACCTCGAACCATGGAGCCAAATCCCTTTTCTCCCCTTTAGGGGACGGGGGCATCATTCCCCCAGCACAATTTCCACGCGGCGATTCTTGCTTCGCCCCGCTTCTGAATTGTTATCAGCGATCGGCTTCGTGCTTCCAAAACCCTTTGCTTCCATACGATTTTCTTTCAAGCCTTTTTTGAGGAGATAACTTCTTACAGCATCTGCACGTTGTTCAGACAATGGCGTGTTGATTGCATCGTTACCTACGTTATCGGTGTGACCATATACGCCGATCTTCAAACCTTCAGCAACGACTGCCGATTCAAAAATTTCATCGAGCAGTTTGTATGAGGATGGCCTGATATTGGCAGAGCCGCTTTCGAATTCTATGCTGTAACTCTTCGAAGAAACTTCTGAAGTAATTTCTGCGGCATAATTTGTTTCGATGGCCTTGCCCTGCAACAGCTCAGGATGATTAGAGATGACGCTGTACAAAAAGCTTTTATCGACTGCCTTTTCATAAGGCATAAATGTTGGCATCAATGACGGGTACATCTTTACCATCAGGTTCCCGAATGTGTTGTAAACAGCTTTGTAACGGTCTACTTTATCATCACCCAGGCCAAAAGTATTGGCCATATCCGCGAGATTAAACACAGTCGAACCACCAAGATTCACCTTCAGGCCCTGAATGTCTTTTTCTTCAATACCGTTGTAGTATCTCAGCCAGTAATCAGCATCCTTCTCCTGGTATACATCGGCACTAACTTTTGCTGCAAACTTCTTCGCTTCATTAAAAGAACGCACCTGGTCTCCAGCTTCCGCAAGAGCAACGATCATGTTCTCAATATCTGTTCTGTGATCATATGCCCACTTTTTGATGGCAATCGTTTGATTAGGCATTTGCGAGGCGTATTGTTTCGTATTCGCGATCGTAACAAGACCACCTTTTTTTGTGGCAACGTTTACATCGCCGGGAGTCCATGTTGCAACCCCATCAACACCAACGGTCGTATCGCGTCCTGTTGTTTTACCATTGACGACGATCTTTCTTTTTTCAGTGTAACCTGTAATGTACTTGTTGGGCGCATCGAGAAAGTCGCTGGCAGCGATGATGTTGATCGCATCTGCGTCGTATGTTGTTTCATCCGGATTTATTTTTAAACCGTTGTCGCCGGCCCATTTCAATAAGATGTTGACATCGCCATCGCGCAAAACACCAGCTACACATTTCCCGATCCCGTTGTGAGGATCCTGCTTCCAGGATGGAGGCGCCATCACCTGATCTTCACCATAAGATTTGCCATGAGCAACCGGTATAATGATCGGCTGATATTCTGCACCTAACGGTTCTAGTTCTTTCGACAAACTCGTCATGAAAGCAGGCATGCCATCGCCCATGAACGTGATAAGCACTGCCGTTGCGTTCGGATTATTTTTATAATCGTTCGCAAACTTTACGAGATCTGCCATTTGTTTGGTGCAATCGTCCTGGCGCACATATGTGACATCAAGATGAGCTTTGTCGAACAACGACCCTTTTGTTGTGCGTACGCCACCGTTCGCATACATGCCTGAAAACTGGCTGTTCCATGCCATGCGTTCCCAGGTGATTTGCAAACCGCCATTCACGGCCTGTTGATTTGATGGAATAGGCAGCATTACGGCGTTATCGGTTAATGACGCTTCTGGTGCATCCGGTAATGTTACGGTTCCTAATTCCATTGATTGAGTCACCATTTTAGGGCGGCCCTGGTACCACCTGATACTTAATATGCCGGCAGCTACTACGGATCCTATGATCAGTAATTTACCTGCGGGTTTTAATTTGATTGCCATAGTTGTATGTTTTATTTGTGTGTAAAAATTGTTTCGTTAAGGGCAATATTTTGAAACCCGGCTGCTGGCCCTTGTTCAGCAGCCGTTGCGTCGCACTCTTATACGTCCGGTAATTCTATTCGGCTGAGCGGAGGTTGCGAGAAATAAAACGTTGATTGAAAAGTCTAATCGAGCAGGCCCCGGTACCTGTCGCTGATCGTTACGCCTTGTAATTTTCCATTGTCTTTGTTGTTGTCGAGAGACCTGTTCGTATAATTGAAATCAGTGTTCAAGTTGAAATTGTTGATGAGCTCAATTGCCTGCGCTGACTTTGCTTTATCCTCGAGCACCTTGTCATCCATAAATCTTTGTGTTACATCGATCGCGGATTTTATGTTGCCTATTTTTTCACCGATCTGTTGCTTAAGGATGGACAAAGCTTTTTCAGCATCCTGGTTCAGGTCGTCATCACCTTTGAACGCTTTCATCGCGCTTGTTACCGCCGATAAACCTGTGGTCACTGAATAATACAGGTCACGTTTTGCTTCGAGGTCAAGCTTCGCATCTTCGAGCATGATGCCGCTTTCTTCATATGCGGCCTCTGAGAATTTGATCAACTTGTTTAGATCGCCAACGATAGGTGTCACATTGTCGATATATTCACGGCAACGCAGTACACTGTTTGCATACAGGTCGATTTGTTTTAAATTTCGTTTCTCCTGTTGCAGGATCTTTACCTTTTGAACGTTCAGCTGCAGTTCTTTTTCTTTTTCATTCAGCTTATCTACCAGTTCACTTTGTTTCCCTTTTAGCCTGGCAGATTGACGAAATAATGTTTCCCTGTCTTTGTAACCCTGGTCAATTTTCATTTGCAGGATTCTGAATGGGTTCAGCTCGATAGCTACACCAATTGTATAGTTCGCGATGAATTCAGAAAAATAACGCAGTGCTCTCCAGAATTTTTTATTCGTGATGACCATCAAGATAAATCCCAGTATAGCGCCACCAATAATTAAATTGATAAGACTCCACGTAACTGTTATCAGCCAGGGCAATACATACGTTATAAAACCGTATGCAATTCCGGCAAAGAGTGACAAGCCAACTACCGTTGTTGCCACATTCTTCGGTTCAGAAAACCAGCCTGGCCTTTTCGTTTGTTGAATTGCGTTGATCATTTTATTTTTTGTTTTTGTTTGTTATAGAATCGCTTTGCTTATTATTTTTTACATTGAAGATTCGCATTCGTTCAGAATGAAAGAACAGTGATGCCGTGCAAGCAGGCATCTGCGACGCATTGCCTCTCATCTCTCACCTGTCACATGTCACGTTATAAACTGTTTAATTTTTTCGATGTCGAACA
>DASQJI010000368.1:0-23941 GCA_035631175.1 Parafilimonas sp. | reverse complement strand
GGTGCAATCAATCCAAAAGAAGCAATCAAGTACGTTTGCTCGTTACCAAATATCTCGTCGATCTTATTCGGCGCATCTTCTAAGGCTAACATTGCGCAAACCACTCACCTGATAAGAGAGTTTGACAGCGACACCGTGTTACAAAGCATTTAGTTACCCTTTTCTGTTGTTTGAAAAACGTTTCGGCTTTTTACCGTTCCATCCGAAATTTTGGCCTGGTCACGAACGACCTGCGTAAACACAGCGAATACATCGTTCACCGTAACACTCCGCAGGCAAAGTTTATCGATCGGGCATGGTCTTCTTAAATGAAAACATGGCCTGCATTCAAGGGTTTTATTTTCTACCGTTATTGCAGCCGGTAATTTATATTCATTGTGAAGCGTCGGGCCAAAGATCATGATCGTTGGAATACCAAAACCTCCTGAAATGTGAGCAAGCCCGCTGTCGTTGCTGATAAAATAATCGCAATAACTGATATCAGTTATCACATCGGCCAACGGCATTCCTTCGATCATGGTAAATTTTCCTTTGATCATCGGCACAAGGTCAGCTTCGGCGGGTCCGATGTAGAATTTCACCTCGTAGTCAAGCTCGTCGCGAATTCTTTCAGCAACCTCAACAAATTTTTCGATCTGCCACCTCTTCAGTTCAGCACGTCCATCACATCCCGGGTGAATTCCAACGCATGTTTTACCCGGTTTCGAAACAATATCGCTTTTTGGAATCGCCAGGTCATAGGTAATGTCAGAATTATTGATCCCGAGAAATCGCAATATTTCAAGATTGCGTTGCGTGCTTAATTTTTCGTCAAGCGTGTAGGGCAATGAATGAGTAAGCGTCTTTACGTAATATTTGTAGGTGCGTTCCCGTGCAGCCGACGTGCGGTCCTGCCCGAGCCTCGTTCTTATTCCCGCAAAAAAAGCAGCTGCGAAGAATCGCTTTTTCTCTGCGACATGATTCATGATCGAATGAGTGATGCGCTTCCGCCGCAGGTATCGTATCAACCTCCATGTACCTTTCATCCCCTGGTATTCCGGCGCTCCCAGGTTGATCACATCATCAACGTTTTTATTGTTCTTTAAGATCGTTATGTGTGGGCTTCCCATCACGGATGCACCGATATACGCGTCAGGGTAATGTTCCCTGATCGCCCGGAACATTGGTGTTGTCATCAGCACATCACCTATACCTCCGCCAACAAATATGAAGAATCTCTTGCGCCCCTTTTTCAATGATTATCTTTTACATTAAATATTTCCAATAAAATTTTCGCGGAATATTGAGCAAATTAAATAAGAACTGAGCATGCCATGGTTCACTGATATTGTTCCACTCCTTCGGAAATTCATAACCCCAGTACCGCATATAGGGGCCAAAAATGAATTTTGCATGTCGTTTCGCTTTGTCCGTAGAGTAGTAGCTCCAAAACGTTTTCTCTCTGCCCGGCGTTTTATTGGCCGCGGGCAAATCTCTCCTCACAGGAACGCCAATAGTAGTGAACACTTTTTTATAATCTTCAGCCAGGTGCTCAAACCTGATGAGATGTTCAAATTTTTTATGGTCAAGGACACTCCAGTCGCTGTAAGGCCATCTATGAAACTTAAAGAAATATTGTTCGAACGTTGCGTTGTTATTCAAAACATAAGCCGCGCGCGTTTTGTGCCTTCGCGTCGAAAGATATAAACGTAACGACGTTCCGTTTTGTTTCTTATTTTTTCCCGTGAGCATCAGGTCGCCCAGTTCCTTATCATTCTTGTATTTAAAATACATGCTCACCGCCTGGTCCAAAGGAATTCTTATGTTACTTACCGGCGTATATGTTTTTATTTCGGGGGAAGCAGTTCTCAAAAACCGGCGATAAGTTGCGTGCTTGTGTAAAAACGGTTCCCCATCATACATTTCGCGCAACTCCTTCGAGATAGCAGTAGTCGCGGTTAGGGGCAACTCAACAAAAACAAACTTGTACTGACGACTGATTACCATACAAACACAAAAATAAAACTACACTTTATTAAGGATTCATTCTTAAACCCATGAGGCTTTCATATAACTCGTTTGATTTTGATGCTTTGTCAAGACCGTTACCGTTCAGCGCTTTTGATCTGAACGCTCTTGATTTGTCGATGCCACTTTCGCCCGGGTACAAAATATTATGCTTGTACCCTTCCAGCATCTGCGGTTGAAAATCTATTCCTATAAAATCTGAAAGCTTTTTTAGTAAATTCTCGGGCTCGCTCACCAGGTCCTCGTAGGAGACGGTGACGGTTTTTTGTGCGTGCTCTGTATTTAACCTATGCATGATGTGCATCGCCATCTGCCATCTTTTTTCGGCGATCGCTTTTTCTTTCCTGCCACGCTTCATGATGGAATTAATCACATCATCTTTATCACGGATCAACGCTATGATCTTAAGCCCCTCGAGTTGCAGGTAGTCCTCCATGTTGTATTTCGACGCAGGGTAATTCTGGTACCAGCCAAGCTTCTTCATCAATCGTGTAAAATACGTCGCTCTTTTAGTGAAGTCGAGCTGTATAGGAATGCATAATTTGTTAGCCAGTACTTTTTTGCCAGTCAACTTTTTTATAGAAAACCACCTGTCTTCGATCAGCATCGCGACGTCAGAATGCATACCTATCATGGATGCAAGTAAAGTAGTGCCAGACCTGGGAGCGCCGACGATTAGCAAATACATATTTTAAACTTCCTTTAATTCTTTTACTTTATCCTTTTGCCTCCAGATCAGGTTTCGCCTAAAGCCTAACAGGCTAAAGAGAATGGTGGAACTTAGCGGTGTCCTTTTCACATTCCAATCATCGGGAAAAGAATATCCCCATTTATCCATAAATGGTCCAAAAACGAAAACGGCCCTTTTTTGTATGTCCGGAGTATAATAATTTGTATAGTCTTGTTTTCCTTCTGTCTTGTTTAACGTTGGCAGATCTCTTACCGGTTCAATATTCAATTTCTGCAACACGGTACGGAAATCATTTTGGATATTCTCATAACGGATGATATAATCAAACTTCTCGTGGTCTAGCCGGCTCCACCTGTCATAGGGTACTTTATAGTATTTTAGAAAATACTCCTGGAAGGTCAAGTGAGCATTTTTAATATCGGAAAACAATTGCAACCTTTTATCCTTAACATAACCGCCGTTTTTTCTCCACTGCTGCGGGTCCGTGTATTTGCCTTTATGATTGTTGGCAAACTTGGAATAAACACTGATCACAGTGTCCATCGGGTTTCTTATGCCGGAAAAAACAAAATATTTTTTTTGCTCTTCCGTGGCGGTTTTCAAAAATTCATGGTAACGCGAATGCTTTCTAAGTATTCTTTTACCGTCGTAGAATTCGCATAACTCATTGCTGATCGACGTAGAGCCAGTATTATACATTTCGATAAACAAATACTTATACTTATCAGAAATAACCATACATTTCAATTAAGGTTCACCAATCAAATGCCCCAGGCAGTTTTTTGATAAATTGGTTTATCATACAGCCTGAAGGTTTAAATTTTGTGGGACTTCCGCAGCGGCCAGTTTCTTTTTTTCTTCGATAGCCTTATCTAATTGCTTTACTACGGCGCCGCGCAGCGCATATATTATTATAACCAAATTCGCATTTGACCACATATCGTTTGCGACGAATGCCCACATCAGGGCACCAGCATACATACCAAACATGGACGCAACATAGGGCTTGATCTCACCCTTGATCTCATTCTTTTCGATCAGGAATCGAAAAATGAATTTCAGATGCATTATGAAAAACAATATCAGTCCGAGGACGCCGGTTGTCACCAAAAGGGCTATAACAATGTCGTGAAACGCGACGCCTTCGCGCTCATTCCATAGATCAGTTCCTTTAGGGAAAACAACTGTTGGCTGATAGCCAATACCCCGCCCTAAGATGGGATGCTCAGTAAAATCTTTGAAGCTTGCCTGTACAACAAGTAATCGCCAGGCAATTGAGTTATCACCAAATTCCGTTGGATTTTCGAAGTTTTCAATCGTTTGTATCACACGTGAATTAACAGCCTCTACGACCGGGTTGTTCGGCGCAACTTTAACGATCAAAATATATGTGCCGACGCCGAGGCCCACCCATAAGAGGATCCGGGCAAGATACCCAAAAGAGATCTGCCGAACGCTCACGTAATAAATTATAAAACAGGTAAAAAACGTCGAGATCCAAATTCCCCTTCGGTTACACAGGATTATAATGATAATCGAACCAAATGCGAGGAACTTGCTAAACCAACTTACTTTTTTATAAATAAAATAGTTGCTGAGCGCAAAATAAATGAGGAACGACACGACCCACCCCTCGTAGTGATCGAAAAATTGCAGGTAAGGGGCCTTCTCTCCTACTCCCAACTGGTGATATACAAAGGTCAAAGGAATGTACAAGAAAAAAATTATCTGCGTCATCCTTAGATAATTCTTGAGTTGTTTTTGTTCAGTGATGTAATGATAACCCAGGAAAAAAGAAAGCGGGTAAACAAATACGTTCAGAAAAACGCTGCCAGCGAAGCCAATACCATTGTGGTAATATTTCAGGCTCATCGTTAAATTCCAGATGCCGTAAGCAAGGAAAATAAAATAGTATTTGCTGAAAGAGCTGGCAAACACCTTGTTGAGGTCCCATTTGTCCAATATCAAAAGCGCGAAGGAAACGAAGAAGATCGGTTCTGCAAATGCCAAAGGAACACCTCCCGCGCTTATGAACGTGTGCATTCGTATCGTTACTTCCGGGATAAAAAACAGCAGCAGCAGAAACACCGGCATATTGGGTACCCGCCTGTATTCTGTTAAATTCGGTCTTAAAACTTGTTCCATAAAACTGATAACGTTTCGGATTATAAAACTACGCCTCCTGGTCTGCCTCTACACGAAACCTTTTTTTCTTTCGCTTTTCCGATATCAATGCTCTGATCTTCTGCCTTTCTTTTTTACCCAAAGTTATTGTGAGATATAGTGTGCTCAGCACAACAAGGTAAATAGCCAACTTCACAAGGTTAGGCAAAGGCAGAAACACCGTTCCCAGAATACAGCCAACAAATAAAGACGCTTCAATAAAATACTCTTTGCTGAACGGCGATAATTTATAGATCACCATCAATTCAACAACAGTGACGATTTGTAAAACGATGTTTGTAAATGCGTTTGCGATGGCGGCACCCATGATCCCATATTTCGGTATAAGTAGAAACGACGCCGTAATATCTATCGTTAGCGTTAATATCGAATTGATCATGTTTATCCGGCCGCCACCTGACATGGTTATCAATTGTCGCGCCGGCCCGACTCCGAAATCAATCGTTTCGCTCACCAAAATTACAATGATCACCGCCGCGGAAGCCTGATATCCTTTTCCGAAAAGAGCAATCAGATAGTCTTTCAAAAAGAATACTGCACCAAAACCAAGTGTTCCGCAAACAAACACAACACGCGTCACTGTTTTATATAAATCATTCAACTCATCATTCTTCTTCTGCCCGATGAGGCGCGCAGCGATCGGCATAAAGATGGTACTCATTGCAGCGGCGGGAATAGAAATAAATCCGGCAATACGCAAGCCGATGTAATAGATGCCCACTTGCCTGCTTGTACCCAATATGCCAAGCAGAAAAGTATCGCTCCATTTCTGCGATTGGTTGAACATGGCAGACAAAAATTGCGGAAACGAAATATTGTATATCGACTTTCGCTCCGACTTATCGATCTTAACTGAAAACCTGTAGCCGAGCTTTCGCTGGTAATGTAACAACAGTAGAAAATAAATAACATGCCCTGCGAAAAAACTCCACGTGATTAAAGGCTCTCCCTTCATAAATAAAGTAAAGAGCAGGAATATGATAAGCAGCACAGAAAATAGAACGACCTGGTATAGGAACTGGCCGGTGTCGGCCATCTTGTTGACCTGGTATAACGACATTACCATGTTGCTGGTAACGAGCGTGGGAATAACAAAACTGAAAAATCTTATTTGCGTAGCCAGCTCCGGTTTTTTGAAAAAGTCTGCCGCAATAATGTCGGCGCCTACGAGCGTAATGAATCCAACGGAGAAGCCGATGATCATCGCAACCGATATTGTATAGTTGCGTATCTGGTTATACAAGCCTTCGTTTTCTCGTCCCAGCGCGATGGATCCCTGGCGCAACAATCCTTTGTGCAAACCAAACAAGCTCAGGAGCGGCAAAAAAGTGACAAGCGTCCTTGTCAGGGCAAAGTTGCCGAAGATATCTGGATTTAGAAAGCGGGTATATACAAGGTTGCTTACAAAACCAAGCGAAACACTAAGCACCCAGTAAAAGGTCATCTTTACTGACTGGCTTAATATTGTTTTAATGTTCGACATCTACGCTCGAATTGTACTGTTTATATTTAAAGCTTTTTATCGGAACCGTTCATGCCGTCCTGCACAAAAAATCTTTCCTTTGATTTTTTGCGTTGTTCATCCGTCATACGGTCATTTGGCTTTGGCAAATAATAGTATGAGATCTTATTCATCGCATAATTGAAAAGCCCTTCTTTCGGAAGCAAACTCTTCTTCACGTGGTCGGGCGAAATTTTTTCGAACTTAAAATCGGTCAACACGTGATCAAACAATTTATTAACCACAAAAATTTCATACCTGGTTATTTCGTCTTTCCACTTTTCAATATTTTGATTTGATACGCCCGTAAAGTTTGTCCGGTTCGTACTGTTCCCGCTCCACGTTTCCCGCGAAATTGTGGGTGTTAGCAAAATGTCTTCGAAGTCAATCCCGGCAAAATTTGCGAGTTCAGTCATTATCTTGTTCGGATCATTCAGGAGGTCTTCGTATAATATCACTTTATACTGCGCAGGGTTGATAAGTGTAAGATTCTTATACAGGAAATAATATGATTGCTGCATACTTACCAATGCGCGATTAAGAAATGGAACTCTTACTGAATGCATGAACTTCCTGATAGCGACTAAATTCGAGTATGGGTTACGCAGAATATGGACAAATTTTGCATTAGGGTATAACTTCAGCCACTCCTGGACGAACTCAACATTCTCCACAGATTTCTCCACGAAAATGAGTCCCGGATAAGGTTTATCGTAAAGCGACACGTACATGCTTTCGATATACAAGTCCGATAATTCTCTTAAACCGGATACCTGTTTCGAAAACATTGTTTCCTTAAATTTTTCCAGGTCCCATTTGCCTGCAGTAAAACCGTCTGCGAAAAGATTTACTCTGCGGTTTGAAAAATCGATCCACGACACCAACTCATTTTTCATTTGCTCGATCGTGAGCCTCCTTGGATTCGACCGTCTGAAAAAATAGCTGACCCATGAACCGGTATGTTGAAAAAAATGGGATTCCAGCGGTGCTGCAAATACCGCGGGATGCCCGTCAAACAGGTTGCGCAACAATGATGTTCCCGATTTGCTGCAACCCAACACGAAAACCGGCTGGTCACTCATTGTTTCTCTTTGATTCATTCAGGCCGTTACAGTTATAATTGTATGTTTTGAGATCCACATTAATCAAGTCGATAGTTCTTCGGTTACTTTCACCGTAAAAATCAGATACTGCCTTTTCAATGATACGCTGTTGCTTTTTGTCGCTTTTTTTCTGAAACTCCTTTCCCAATTTGCGTTCCAGGAAGGCTATCGCTTTAAACGGGAACGTGTCTGTTTGTGTTGAGAAGGCAAACCACCCGTGAGGGTTTAGACGCGTGCGCGTAAAGACCCTATTGTATCTCCTTTTCACACTGAGCGTAAAATTGGGCATTGCAGGCTTCCGTTTTTTTTGCATGTTCACCACCTGCACACAATCTGCGCTGATCCCGGAGAATTCAAATAGTTGCCCGAGAAATTGTTCCGCATTAGTATTTAAAAGTTCGAACGGCAATACAAAAACATTCTCCTTTCCGAAACCCTCTTTGTAAGTGTTGATAAGGCCATCGTAGCAAAAATGTTTGAGGTCGAATGCGGGTAGCACATTAGAACCTTTCTCCGTCTGGCGCAGATATCTTTTCAACGAAAGGGTGCCAAATGACTTCACGTATTGTTTGTAGGTTGAAAGGATCATGCTGTTTTGCTCCCTTATGCAAACGAAAATTTTTGCATCAGGAAACAACAATTTTAATTTCAGAAAATTGTCGTAGCCCGCGTATCCGCCAGAGTGAGGATTTCCAACCAAATTCTCAAGTGAGATCACGTTTACTTTGCTCGCATCAAAATTTTTTACCAGCGCCTGGCGGGCATTTTCGATATCGAAGAAGAACAAATTTTTTTTCACTATCTCACGTACGATCAACTCTCTTTCGAGCAAGTTGAAAGGAAGCTTTTCACTGGAAAAAACTTCTTTTTGCAAAAAGCTTGATGCAGTTTTATGATAGCCTATATGTATTAACGTTTTAAACCTCATCTTGATCTGCTGCACATCGTTGAAAAATTAAGTTTCACAGACTGATGCAATAATGCATCATTTATTTAACCTCGTATGTATGCCGGCAGGGAGTGCTGTTTCCGATCAATTAACAAAGACAGAAGGCACCTGTTGACGTTGCCGAGGCGACACGAATCGCTCGATATGTATCATCGAAACCGTTTTGTTACAACTTTTTCTCAATCAACCTTTAGCCAAGGATCTTTTTGCGACGACTTTTGCTTTTCTTTTTTGTGGTCCCGTTTGAACCGTAACCATAACCATAACCGTACCCATAGCCGTAACCATAGCCGTAACCATACCCATACCTGGAAGACGCACTCTTGCGCACGTCGTTAACCACGAGGTACATGTTTGCAAACTTGCCGTTATCAAGCAAATCATTAACTATTTCCAGGCTGTTCTTGAAAGAGTACCTTTCACGCAGTATAAATAAATTCACGTCTGAATACTTGGTTAGCAACTGCGCATCTGTAACAAATCCAATTGGAGGAGAATCTATAATTATAAGATCGAAAAGATCAGTTAATTCGTCAAACATTTTGCCGACCACAGGTGTCATCAGCAATTCGGCCGCGTTAGGAGGGACCGGCCCGGAACTAAGCACAAATACGTTCGGCAGATCCTTGATGGGCTGTATATAATCCTGTATCCTGCCTCCACCGGAAACAATGTAATTCGTAAGGCCGTTCCTGTTGTTTAATCCAAACATGGATGAGATGTGAGGCTTCCTGAAGTCCATCTCGAGCAACAAAACCCTCTTATCTGAAAGCGAATAAATCTGGGCAAGATTGCCAGCAATAAATGACTTTCCTTCACTGCTCATCGACGAAGTGATCAATACTTTCGGGCATTTTTTCTGACCGATCAAAAAGCCCATGTTGGTACGGAATGCCCGAAACTGTTCGACGATCACCGCGCGGCTCTGTTCTCTCATCGGTAACAATGCGCCTTTATCGTCATGGCCGATCTCAGCCAGTATGTTGCATGATGTAGCTTCTGTGATATCATTCCGGCTGTTAATGCGCGTATTCAAAGCATACCTCATTATCACGAAGCCGGTCGGCATTACCAATCCTAAGAATACACTTGCGATCAGTATCAGCGTTGTTTGCGGGAAGGATTTTTGATAATCAGACTTTGGCCTTGATATGATATTTGCGTTGGGAATCGTAGCAGCTTCCGTAATCGCTGTTTCCTCTTTCTTCTGCAAAAGATAGAGATACAATGCCTGTTTAACGCTTTGTTCTCTTGTGAGACTTACGAACTGGCGCTCCTGTACCGGAACCGCATTGACCATGTTTCGCATCAGTGCATTTTCTGATTCGATCTTTTGCTTTGTTATCTCAAGATTTTTTATCTGGCTTTGTAAGCTCTTTGTAAGGTCACTCCTGAGGTTTGCTATTTGTGTTGATAAATTTTGCGACAGCGGGTTATTCTCCGACACAGAAAGAGAGAACCTGTCCTGCTCGATCAGCAGCGTGTTATATTTTTGAACGAGCGCAAGAAACGTTGGATCGCCATTCAGCAGTGATGGCACAGGCCGCGAATTATTTTTTTGGTCCAGGATATACTGTAATGTGGACCTGGCTACATTGAGCTGCACCTCCGTTTCATCCAGTTTCTGATTGTAGGTACTTGTGTTGTCGATCAGCACCCTCGATTGCTCGGAGAGGTCGGCTATCTTGTTAGTTTGTTTGAAGTTTTGGATCTGCTCTTCAATTGCATTCAATTCGCCGTTCACGATCGTGATCCTGTCGTTGATAAATCTCAATGAACTGTCGGAGATACGATTCTTCTCACTCAGATCCCGTTTCATGTATTCGCTGATGAGTTCGCTTAAGAAGTTTTCACCTTTCAGCGGCACATTAGTTTTATATGAAAGATTCAATATGGTTGCATCGCCGTTATAAATTTCAACAAGAAGATCCTTGGGAATATTGACAAGCACCGCATCGATAGAAGTCAAAGTGAGTTGATAGGGTTCATCCTCAAACGCTCTCCCGGTGCGCGAAAAGTATAGCTTGCCGACAGGTGTTTTGACAGTGTCATTAAAGTTTGCGGAGAACGTAGTATCCACCAGGTCGTTACTCATGCTGATCTTAAAGTCATTCTTTTTGCCCAGATCTTTAAATTCCAAATCGCAGGTAGTCGCAAGCGTTGAGTCATTTTTTGGAATAAACGTTACGACAAACGGCGTCTTATTATACAGTTCGACTGTCTTGATACCATTCTTGATAAAATATTTCACATTCAGGTGCATGTTTCTTGCAACCTTTTCCTGCAGGTCGTGCGATGTGAGAATGCCGAGTTCATTGTAAACATTTGTCTGCAGGCCGAACAAGTCGCCGAAATCGGCAAGGCCACCTTCTGTTCCCAGCAAGGACGAAGACGACTTCGAACTTTGGTCATCCTGGATCAATATCTGCGCATACACATTGTAAGAAGGTGTTGCATACCAGGCATAAAAAAGACCCAGTAGAATGAAAGCAATTATTGATATCGCGAATAGCTTCCAGTTATCCAATAACCTGGATACAATTTTCTTAAAATTGAAAGCGTCCTCAGCTGTTGTTATTTTCGTGCTCATGAAAAAAGAATTTAGAAAATAAATTATTAGTTAGTTATGCCACAAAATCCTTGATACCACCAACGTCGCCAAACCAATTAAAGCAGCCAATATAGTGATGCTCCTGTTGCGGTATGCATCGGTGGCGGCCATCTTTGCCTTCGTTGGCGTCACGTATATCACATCATTCGGCTGCAAATAAAACCATGGAGAACTAACGATATCGGTATTATTCATATTGAACCTGACTATTTTCTTTTGACCGATCGTATCGCGCACCAGCACGACATTATCACGCCTGCCATAGACAGTAATATCGCCGGCCATTGCGAGGCCATCAAAAAGATTTATTTTTTCATTTGGCACCACGTAGGTCGCCGGGTGCAGCACCTCTCCTAAAACAGTGATCCTAAAATTAGCATACCTCACATTCACCACTGCGTTATTAAAATATTTATTCACCTCTCGCGACACCGCGTCCTTCGCTTCCGCGGTGGTCATTCCGCTTACCTGGACCGCGCCGACAAACGGTAGTGTAACCGCTCCATTCTTGTCGACGAGATAACCGTTTGGAACCGCCTGTGTTCCGCTTCCGGTTGTGGAAGTTCCAAGCACGGGTGCATTGGTTGAGCCACCATTCACTGAATAGCTGCTATTCAGCAATGCGCTCACATCGTTGTCGATCGTTTGAATAGTGATCGATAACAAATCGCCGTTCGCAATTACCGGTTCTTTAAAAGGAACAGTCGTTGCGAGCACCGGCTTAGCGGTGTCCGGTAAATCTTCGAAGTAAGAAAAATGTTTGTAAGAAGTGCAGGAGTTGAAAAGCAACAGGAAACAAAAGAATACAACAGGTGCAGATAGATAGCGGTACTTCATGTTTGTCATCAGTGAATTTTTAAGTAATTGAGAACCTTCATTGCTTCCAAAATCCTTTTTTACAACAACGCCTGTTGTATCTACAAATTGCAAGAGCAAAAAAATTGGCTCATGAAGGTTTTGAAAAATTCGAGGCGCAAATATAGGAGTTAAGAACTAAATCAATTTAGTAAGCATTCTCCTCTCCCCTTAGAATGTTCACAAGGGTGAGGTACATTATTTTGATATCGAGGAAAAGAGACCAGTTTTCCATGTACCAAATATCATGTTCCACCCTTTTCTTCATCAACTCTATATTTTTTATTTCCCCCCTGTAACCATTAACCTGAGCCCACCCGGTAAGTCCGGGTTTGAGGTATAACCTCACCATATAATGGTTTACGCGTTCGTTGTATTCTTCTGTATGCCTGAGCATGTGCGGCCGCGGGCCCACAATACTCATATCGCCTCTGAAAACATTAATAAATTGCGGGAATTCGTCCAGGCTTGTTTTGCGGAGAAACGCGCCGACCTTCGTGATCCGGCTGTCGTCTTTAGTCGCCTGCTTAATGTCACTGACCGCGTTTTCCTGCATGCTCCTGAATTTCAAACAAAGGAAAGAATTATTGCCGCGGCCGGAACGATGCTGTTTAAAAAAAACTGCGCCCTTGCTCTCCATTTTCACCAATAGGCTCACAAGGGGCACAAGCCATGAGAGAATAAAAACAATTACAAGCCCGCTGAGAACTACATCAAATGTTCGTTTTATTAACTGGTTATGAAGCCGCCGTAAAGGTTCATTATAACGTTTTAAAACAGGTAGTCCTCCTATATAATGCACCCTGTACATGCCTGCGTCGGGGGACGTCTCAGGCGCGATGAAGTTCACGCGTATGCAATGTTTTTCCGCTTCCTCAATAAGCACCGCTACCTCTTCGTTATCAAACATAGGCAAGGAAAAGTAAAAGTCGGTAATGTTGTTTTGCCTGGCAAACTGCACGTATGATTTCAATCCGCCGGGCGCTGCGGTAATTGTTTCAGTTTCGTTTTCAAAATCAAAATGACCATAAAAAAAGTCCTTTCCGCGTCGCTTGAACTTCTCAGCGATCTTTAACGAGCTGTCGTTGTAGCCGACAACAGCGATACGTCGGCCGGGCTTAAAGAGTTTATGAAGGAACGCCGAGATGGAATCTTCAAAAATGTGAATCACTATTACCAGCAATGACCATGCGGCCACACCCATGAACATCAACCTCGAGCCCGATTCGTTCCAGGCGGAAAAGATCATAATACCGAGAAAGCCAAAACTCATTGTAACGATCAATGTTCTTTTGCGCCCTATGAAAAGTCGTGCGTCGTTGCGCTTCACAAACCGCGAAATGTTGTGAAACGAGGCGGCAAGAAATGCCGCATTTATGAGGCAAATGGAAATTTTAAGGAAAACGTGCGACGCATCAGTTCGCCAGATAAAAAGCATGCCGGCTGCGAGCAGATTTACAAACGCTATTTTGTATATTGATAAATAACGAAACATGAATTATCCGTGACGCAGATTGTTTAGTGGGCCAAAATTTTAAGTTAGCAGAAAACAAAGATGTCCTTTGTGAATAAACCCGCGTCGCAACCGCGTCTTTTTCACTTTCATAAATTTTTACTTTTTTTCCAGGTGTTCGTTTGCCAATAAAAGCTTTTAGCAAAAATTTGGTGCGAAAATATTATTTGTTCGCTGCTGACAAAAATTTCTTAAAATATAAACGTTTAAAAATGCTAGCCGTTCCTTTATAAAAAAAATAATTCATCCTGCTGATGATTAGAAATTTTGCTAACGCTCGTTCGTTTACGCCTAGGATCCGATTGAAATAAAAAACGGGCCGTCCCCAAAGAACAGCCCGTTGAAAAAGATACTAACTGCAGCCCATACTGTTTCCACAGTTGAGGCACTTATAGCAGGTGCCACTCCTCACGGTTATGTGGCCACATACATTACACGAAGGCGCATCGCTTTGCATACTCTTGGCTGCAGCGTTGATCGCATCAAGCCCGGCTTCTGTTTTAACGACTGTCTTTTGCAATTTATGCGGAGCAGGCTGCGGGGTGCTATTCGCACTCATGACGCGCATGTTGCTGAGGGCAGGCTTACCAATAATATTCACTTCGCCCTCATCGCTCAGATTTGTGATCTCCGGCTTATCAATAACATGCACCAGGTCCGTACGGCCAAGGTACTCGTATGCAAGTGCGCGGAACACAAAATCAACCAGCGAAGTCGTGGTCTTGATATTTGGATGGTCCACCATGCCAGCCGGTTCGAACTTGGTGAAAATGAATTTTTCAACGAATTCCTCCAGGGGCACCCCGAATTGCAATCCAACCGAAACGGCGATAGCAAAACAGTTCATGAGGCTTCGCAGCGTAGAACCTTCTTTGGCAAGATCAATAAATATCTCCCCGATCGTTCCGTCGCCATACTCACCGGTACGAAGAAAGATGACCTGCCCGTTTACTTTCGCTTTCTGGGTAAATCCACGACGCTTTGCCGGCAATGTCTTTCGTTCGACGATCTTCGATAATTGGCGCTTAAGCGATGTATCATTGCTTGCCTGCATGCGCTTCTGAACTTCTTCAAGCAATTCCTCCGCTGTGAGTTTTGAGAGATCAACGATATTCGGTTCCTGTGTTATGGTTACGGGCGCAGGCTCGTTTGATGTGGCCGTCTTTTCTTCCTGCACCTCGGACTTCTTGCCGTCAGTGCGGGAACTTTTCTTGTCTGATTTGTTACTTAAAGGCTGAGATAATTTAGATCCATCCCGGTATAAGGCACAAGCCTTCAGGCCTAATTGCCAGCTCAACATGTAAGCATCTGCTATCTCATCAACAGAGGCTTCGTTCGGAAGATTGATCGTTTTTGAGATGGCACCACTTAAAAATGGCTGGCATGCAGCCATCATCCTGATATGGCCGTGTGCATGAATATATCTCTCGCCTTTTCTACCGCATCTGTTTGCACAGTCAAAAACGGAAAGATGCTCTTGCTTTAGATGGGGCGAACCCTCAACGGTCATTGCTCCGCATACATAATCATTTGCCTTTTCTATCTGTTCTTCATTAAAGCCAAGCGCCGTAAGCAGATCGAAATTCCAATCATTATATTGTTCTGCTGAAAAGCCTAATCTCTCCAAGCAAGCTTCGCCTAAAATAAATTTATTGAACAGGAAGTTGATCTCGAACGCAGCTTTTGCAGCATTGTTCAGCTTTTGAATTTCTTCCGCGATAAATCCCTTTTCGCTTAATGTTTGCGGATTGATAGACGGCGATCCTTCGAAAGTTGCCGCACCCACTGCATACTTCACTATTGCGTCAATTTCTTTTTCGCTATAACCGAGATGCCGAAGGGCAACAGGAACACTTTGATTAATAATTTTGAAATAGCCACCGCCCGCGAGCTTCTTGAATTTTACCAGAGCAAAATCCGGCTCAACACCCGTCGTGTCGCAATCCATCACCAGGCCAATCGTTCCGGTCGGTGCAATCACTGTAGTTTGTGCATTACGGTAACCGAATTTTTCCCCCAGTTCAACGGCATCATCCCACGCCTTGCATGCTGCCGACAATAAGTAATCAGGACAGTATTTTGCATTGATCCCTACCGGTTTTACACTCAGGTCCTCATAGGCATCTGAAGCGTCGTAAGCAGCCGCACGGTGATTACGCATCACCCGCAGCATATCTTCCCTGTTCTCTTCAAACTTTGGAAATGCGCCTAACACCGACGCAAGTTCTGCTGATGTTTTATATGAGATCCCGGTCATTATCGCCGTGATGGCGCCAGCTATCCCGCGCGCCTGTTCGCTGTCGTAAGATATTCCGCTAACCATAAGCATCGTGCCGAGGTTAGCAAAACCCAACCCAAGTGTTCGATAGTCGTAAGAGAGTTGCGCAACTTCTTTCGAAGGGAATTGCGCCATCAGTACAGAAATTTCAAGCACGGTTGTCCACAGCCGGCAGGTGTATGCAAATCCTTCTACATCGAAAACATTTTTTTCAACATCAAAAAATTTCATGAGGTTGGCGCTTGCCAAATTACATGCAGTATTATCGAGAAACATGTATTCTGAACACGGGTTCGATGCGTTGATCCGGCCGCCCTTTGGACAAGTGTGCCATTCATTTATCGTAGTATCGTATTGAGTTCCCGGGTCCGCACATCGCCAGGCTGCGTAATTGATCTGGTTCCATACTTCACGTGCCGGGATCTTTTTCATCACGCGACCGTCAGTCCTTGCTTTTAGCTCCCAATCGCCATTTTCTTCCAACGTTTTGAAAAATTCGTTCGGTACGCGGATCGAGTTGTTCGAGTTTTGACCGGACACTGTGAGATAGGCCTCGCCTTCATAGCTACTATCGTATCCTGCGGCAACCAATGCGGCGACTTTCTTTTCTTCCTCCATCTTCCAGTTGATGAACTGCATTACTTCCGGGTGATCGAGATCAAGACAAACCATCTTAGCAGCGCGCCGTGTAGTACCTCCGCTCTTAATGGCCCCGGCTGCGCGATCTCCTATTTTTAAAAAACTCATTAAACCGCTCGAAGTGCCGCCTCCACTTAATTTTTCTCCTTCACTCCTGATGCGGGAAAAATTCGTTCCCACACCCGATCCGTACTTGAAGATGCGCGCTTCCCGTATCCAAAGGTCCATGATGCCGCCATCGTTAACGAGGTCGTCGTGCACACTCAAAATAAAACAAGCATGCGGCTGCGGACGTTCATAAGCGCTTGTTGATTTTTTCAATTGCCCGTCTTTCGCATCTACAAAATAATGTCCCTGCGGTTTTCCCGTTATCCCATAACTTTCATTCAAACCTGTATTGAACCACTGGGGACTATTGGGCACACATGCCTGGTTCAAAATACTGTATACGAGCTCTTCATAAAATACCTGTGCATCTTTTGCCGAATTAAAATAGCCATAGCGTTCACCCCACACCTTCCAGCAGTTTGCCATGCGGTGCGCTACCTGTTTTGCGGAGGTTTCTCTACCCAGGCTACCATCAAGCTGAGGTACGCCCGCTTTCCGAAAATATTTTTGGGCTATAATGTCGGTAGCGATCTGGCTCCATTGTTTAGGGACTTCCACGTTGTTCATTTCGAACAAGACCTCGCCAGTTGGATTTTTTATCACACTGGTACGATAATCGTATTCAAACATTTCGAAAGGACTAACACCTTCTTTGGTAAACCTGCGCTGAAAGCGAAGTGCGTCGGTTTTTTCTTTCACCATTTTAATTCGTTTAATGAGTTTGCAATATTTTTCGGGACGTTGTAGTCGGTAGAGACAGGAGACGAAAATATCTTTATAGAACGAAAATTTAAACTCTGAATATGCACATGCTGTGGAAAATAGGTATGTGTTTCTTCAAAGGTCAATTCAGCATTGGATTACAGGTTAAAAAAATAATCGTGACGAAAACTAACTGCCCGGAAACAGTGTTTTAATAAATGATGCTCACATTTGTCAAAGGTAGAGATTTATGAAAAGGTAAGGAGCGCAGAAAACATTGCTAACGAATTCTTAAGAATCAAAAAGTTTTTGCATTTTTGCAAGAAGGCATAACTATAAAACCGGCATGAAGCACACGTTGTATAATCAGATACAGGAAAGAAAGAGATCGGGCAAAAAATCATTTGCAGTGCTGGTTGACCCTGACAAAGTAAATGTTGCCACCACCGAACAATTGGTGTCGCTTGCAGTAGATGCCCGGATTGATTATTTTTTCGTCGGAGGAAGCCTTGTTATCTCTAATAATCTCGACGAATGCATTCGACAAATCAAAGTTTCGTGTTCCATACCCGTGATCATCTTCCCGGGTGCACCCTCCCAGCTGAGCCCATATGCAGACGCACTTTTATACCTGTCGCTTATCTCCGGTCGTAATCCGGAATTATTGATTGGGCAGCATGTGATAAGCGCGCCTGTAGTTAAACAGAGCGGCCTCGAGATAATGCCAACCGGATATATGGTTATCGATGGCGGGGCCCCAACTACCGTTTCCTATATTTCAAATGCAACTCCTATCCCATGCGACAAAAATGAGATCGCAATGTGCACGGCCATGGCCGGCGAAATGCTTGGTATGAAACTGATCTTCATGGATGCAGGCAGCGGTGCAAAAAATCCGATAACGCTGACAATGATCGAAAAGGTCGCTTCTCATATCGAAACTCCTCTTATTGTTGGCGGCGGCATCACAAATGCTGAAAAAGCTTACCGCAACTGCCGCAGCGGCGCAGACATAATTGTGGTGGGAAATGCGATTGAAAAAGACGCATCACTGATCAAAGAAATAAGTGATGCGATACATTCTGTACCGGTAAGTGCGGCAGTAATGCCCCAGCGCTAAGGGGAGATAATGAACATCTCAATTCGGATCCGTTTTTTCAATCGAAGCCATTATCAAATTATTTTTACCGCATCAAACCACTCTTATGTACAATTTATTACAAGGAAAAAAAGGGATCATTTTTGGAGCGCTTAACGAACAGAGCATCGCCTGGAAAACCGCAAAGGCGTGTTTTAACGAAGGCGCACAACTCGTTCTTACCAACGCGCCCATTGCATTGCGCATGGGCGAAATAAACAACCTTTCAAAAGAATGTAATGACGCGCCTGTAATTCCCGCCGATGTGGTAAACATGGACGATCTGAAAAAGTTGTTTGAAGAATCGATGAAACATTTCGGTGGAGGCGTTGATTTCATTCTACATTCAATAGGAATGAGCCTTAACGTTAGAAAAGGAAAACATTATACTGAAATTGATTACGGCTTCAATCAAAAGACACTTGATATTTCTTCGATGAGCCTGCACCGGGTGTTGCGCACTGCCTGGGAGATGGACGCGTTGAACGAATGGGGCAGCGTTGTTGCGCTCACCTACATCGCCGCACAGCGCGTATTTCCTGACTACAACGAAATGGCTGACGCAAAGGCTCTGCTCGAAAGTGTAACGAGAAGTTTCGGTTATCACTATGCGGTAAGAAAAAAAGTAAGAGTGAATACAGTGTCACAGTCGCCCACGCGCACGACCGCTGGCAGTGGTGTTAAGGGCTTTGACGGATTTATTAATTATGCGGAAAAAATGAGTCCGCTCGGCAATGCGACAGCCGAGGACTGCGCGAACTACTGTACCCTTCTTTTTAGCGACTATGCACGAATGGTAACCATGCAGAATTTATTCCATGACGGGGGTTTTAGTTTCACCGGTGTTACGCGAGAGGTGATAGAGCAGATGGAAAAGTAATTTGAAAATGCAGTAATTTGAAAATTTGAAAATCCAGTACTAACCCAGTAGTCGACTTCTTACTTTTTCGGGAACGGACATTAATTTCTTTTGATTGTAATCGTAACACAACATTCCGGTCTTTGCTTTGCCTGCTAAGACGAACTTACCTTCAATTACAACTTCCAGTTTGTAAAAAATATCAAATCCGTATTTGTCAAAACCGCTTGCAGAAACAGAGATCTTTACCTCGTCTTGATAGGACAACTCCTTTTTAAATTCGAGCGCCGCGTCAGCCATGATCAGCGAAACATGTTCAATATCCAGCTCCGTGTATCCGAAATGATTCAGGAATTGTTGCCGTGCTTCATGCACGAGGGAAAGAAAGCTGTCATTCCCTACATGTCCACCATAATTTAAGTCGGTGATGCGGACCTTGATGACCGTTGAAAAATTAAATTCCTGCGGTAAATTGATCCTGATCCTTTCCATCATTTATAAAATGCGTGCGGTTTGTCATCAAGTACTCACGTTCAGAAACCCGATAAGTTTGTCAATCGCCTTTCGACGATGGCTAAAAATATTTTTTTGATCTAAGCTCATTTCCCCAAAAGTTTTTTCGCTTCCTTCCGGAACAAAAACCGGATCATAGCCAAAACCATTTCGTCCTCTTTTTTCAACGATGATCTGCCCTTTTGTTATTCCTTCAAATAAATGTTCCTGGCCGTTCCAAATAAGCGAAACGACGGTTTTAAACTGAGCACTGCGATCTTCGATCGCCTTTAGTTCGAGCAAAAGCTTTTCAATGTTTTCATCAAAACTTTTTTGTTCACCGGCGTACCGTGCGCTTTTAACGCCGGGCGCACCGTTGAGTGCGTGAACTTCGAGGCCCGTATCTTCGGCAAAACAATTTTTCCCTGTAAGCTGGTAAATTGTTCGGGATTTTTCTGAGGCGTTTGCCTGAATCGTGTCGTGCGGCTCGGGAATATCAATATCAATTCCGGCGTCGTTCAACGTCATCACTTGAAACCGCTCTCCTACAAGCGAACATACTTCGTAAATTTTATGTTTATTGTTAGTGGCAAATATGAGTGTCGTTTTCACTTGATGTCAAACATTTTTTTGAGGCTATTCCAAAGCTTTCCTTTTTCTTTTTTCGACTGTTCCGAATTTTGATTCAGAGCCGGCAGCGCCGGGGCCGTCAAAAAAAAGCAGTTATCAAAAGACTGCACCTTGTAGTCAGGCATGATAAAGGGCAACTCAATTTGTACCGGCGTTACTCCAAACATCAGGAGGTATTCCGGCTGCATCTGTTTTTTAAGCTGTGCAAAGGTTGTCGGCTCGTGGTGAAAATTGATGAGCGCAATATGAGCAAGATTCAGTTTGCATGCACTAAGGATGCCCGTGAGGAATTGAAGAGACTCATCATCGAGGTATAAATTCTGACTGTCATTCACCGCAATAATGATCTTCTTTTCATACTTACCAAGAAAATTATTTTTTGATGCTGTTATGTTTGGCTGCACCGGCAGGCGAGGCTGCGAATCATCAGTTATTACCAGTGATTTACTGTATAGCTCTGCAAGGGCAAAATTGTTTATTTGTTCGCTCATAAGCGGGAATATACCTCCAAATGAAAAATCGTTTTCAGGGATTTTCTTTTCTTTGCATCAAATCTCCATGCGATGACTGGTGTTTCAGAAATCATAATAACGAAAATAGAAAGAAGTAAGCTTCATGATATAAACCTGGAAAATATTCCCTTCGGAAAATATTTCACGGACCACATGCTGGAAGCGGATTTTGAAAATGGCGAGTGGAGAAATATTGAGATCAAGCCATATCAGCCCTTGCTGCTGGAGCCGTCAACATCTGCTCTTCATTATGGCCAGTCCATATTCGAGGGAATGAAGGCGTTCCGCACAGAAAAGGGCGATGCATTTATTTTCCGTCCTTATGAAAATCTCAAACGCTTCAATCTATCTGCGCAACGCATGAACATGCCCGAGATCTCTGAGGAAATTTTTATAGAGGGCATGCGCCAATTGATCGAATTGGACAAGAACTGGATACCGATAAAGGAGGAACATTCCTTATATATTCGTCCGCTGATGTTTGCAACGGACAACCTGCTAGGCGTAAAGCCATCGGAGACCTATAAGTTCCTGATCATATTAAGCCCTGCAGGCCCATATCATGCGGCGCCCATGAAGATCGCAGTCGAAGAAAAGTACACCCGCGCTGCTCCCGGAGGAGTCGGCTTTTCAAAAAATGCAGGGAACTACGGAGGAAGTATGTTGCCCGCCACCATTGCGAAGCAACAAGGTTACGACCAGGTCTTATGGACGGATGCGTTCGACCATAAATGGTTACACGAAGTAGGAATGATGAACGTGGGTTTTGTGATCAATGATACGTTCGTAACTCCGGCACTTGAGGAAACTATTTTAAAAGGTGTAACCCGGGACAGTGTTCTTACGATCCTGAATGACATGGGGGTCAAAACCAAAGAGCGGAGGATAAGCATTGATGAGATCGTTGATGAAAACCGTAAAGGGAATCTAAAAGAAGTGTTCGGAATGGGTACGGCCGCAGTGATCTCGTTAATTGAGGCCCTGAAATATAAAGACCTTGTGATGAAGTTCGATACTTCCACGTTTTCGCTTGCTAAAAAAGTCAAGCAAAAGCTAAACGACATCAGGGAAGGCAGAGCCGAAGATGTTTATGGGTGGATGTTTAAGGTTTGAGGGTTTGAAGTTTGACATTCGGGGTGAATCAAAGTCATTTCGCCCATTTTATAATTAGCATTTCAATTTTTTGGAATTTCCTGCCGAGGCATTTACCTTTGCCGTCCCAAAAAAGGGGCTTACATAAATTAAGGTCATAGAATGCCTACAATTCAACAGTTAGTTAGAAAGGGACGTGAGATCATCAGGGCGAAGAGCAAATCGCGCGCTTTAGATTCCTGTCCGCAGCGCCGTGGTGTTTGCACAAGGGTATACACAACCACACCAAAGAAACCTAATTCCGCATTGCGCAAAGTTGCAAAAGTTCGTTTAACCAATAAAGTCGAGGTGATCGCTTATATACCCGGAGAAGGACATAACCTCCAGGAACATTCGATCGTCCTTATACGCGGTGGCCGTGTAAAAGATCTTCCCGGCGTTCGTTATCACATTGTAAGAGGAAGCCTGGATACAGCGGGTGTTAAGGACCGGAAAAAGAGCCGTTCGAAATATGGAACAAAAAAGGAAAAGGCGAAAAAATAATCAAGTAACTATTACCAGATATGCGTAAAGCACAAGCAAAAAAATTACCATTAGCTCCCGATGCCCGGTATAACGATAAACTTGTTACCCGTTTTATCAACAACCTCATGTGGCAGGGTAAAAAGAGCACTTCCATCAATATTTTTTATGATGCCGTTGACAAGATCAGCAAGATAACAGGCGAAAACGGCTACGACATTTGGAAAAAAGCATTGTCCAACGTCACACCTGCCGTGGAAGTGCGCAGCCGCAGAATCGGTGGGGCAACATTCCAGATCCCCAGTGAAGTAAGAGCGGATCGCAAAATTTCCCTGAGCATGAAATGGCTTATCCGTTACAGCCGGGAGCGCAATGGAAAAACAATGGCCGACAAATTAGCGAATGAGATCATAGCAGCGAGTAAAGGTGAAGGTGCTGCGTTCAAGAAAAAAGAAGATACCCACAGAATGGCCGAAGCCAACAAAGCCTTCTCCCATTTTAAAATTTAAAGCAGCTCATATCTATAACGAGAAAAGCCCGGGAAAAATTTCCCGGGCTTTTCTCTTTTCCGCACGTGAATATCATTGTCTCATTTTCTTAATCTCTTCTGTAAGTTTTGGAACTACTTCAAAAGCGTCTCCTACAATTCCATAATCGGCTGCCTTAAAAAAAGGAGCTTCCGGATCTTTGTTGATCACCACAATATTTTTACTACGGTTTACTCCCGCGAGATGCTGTATGGCGCCAGAGATACCAATAGCGATGTACAGATTTGGTGCGATTTGAATACCCGTTTGGCCCACGTGCTCGTGGTGCGGTCGCCAGTGCGAGTCAGCAACCGGGCGGCTGCAGGCAGTTGCCGCATGTAATGCGTGTGCGAGGTCTTCCACAATCGCCCAATTTTCAGGGCCTTTTAGTCCGCGGCCTCCGCTTACAACAATCTCAGCTTCCGTTAAAGGCACTTCACCTTTCACTTTGTTTACACTGGTCACTCTTACCTTAGCGGCAGGAACCTCTAACTGCAACTTTTCCACTGTCGCAACAGCCTGCGTTGTGCTGACCGGGAAGCTGTTCGGATTCAGTGAAACCACCTTGATATCAGAGGTGATAGACACATCGGCGAATGCCTTTCCACTAAAAACATTTTTCCTCACGACGAACCCGTTGGAAGTATCAGGTAATGCGACGGCGCCGGCAACAAGTCCGGCTTTTAACCGGGCGGCGACCCGCGGTGCAATTGCCCTTCCGGTTTGATTGTGGCTGAAAACAATTACGTCGGCGGGCAGTTTTTTTGCAGCCTCTGATACAAGTTGCGATTGCACCTGCGCGTCCAGTTGATTTAAGGATGTATCGTTCACCTGGTAAACAACCGAAATACCATAATTACCCAGCGAAGTAAGATCGGTCGATACGTTGCCTAGCAATAAACCCGCCGCTGATGTGCCCAACTTTTCAGCGAGAGCAGCGCCGTAGCTCAAAACTTCAAAAGAAGATTTTCTTATCTGTTCGTCGGAGTGATCTATAAAAACGAGTACCATTGCTTTGTATTAAACAT
>DASQJI010000367.1:0-3826 GCA_035631175.1 Parafilimonas sp. | reverse complement strand
CCGTCCTGTTCTTCGACCTTGGCGGCTTAGGCAGGGGCACCGACCGTAAGCGTAATGGCTATTCTGTTCGTTGCCTTAGGGATTGACGATTTGTCTATTTTGATTATTTAGGGGTAAAGTGCGTAGCCCCATCGAAAATTTCCGCCTGTTGCTTTCAATATCTCCAATGAGACAATCAAAAGGCTCAATCCGTTAATTGACGGAGGGAAAAATAGTGCTTTATACAAATCAAGATAGTTAAATAGACATCGTTTTTCTTTAGTCGACCTGGAGCTTTGTAATGTTTAAAAATTTTTATCGCTTAAATTTTACGTTATGAAAAAGATGATTTCTTTATTCGCTATCCTTATAATGTTTGCAGCCTGCAAAAAAGATTCAGCACTCGCTCCTTCAACTGATAATAGTTCAACGGCGTCTGTCGCTACTGACAACGATCCTGGTATGTATGCCGCCATAAAAATAGGAAAACAGGTATGGATGCAGAAAAACCTCGCTGCCAGCCGCTATAGAAACGGAGACACTATACCACAGGTAAAGGACGTTGCTAAATGGGCTAAATTAACCACCGGTGCATGGTGCTGGTATAATAATGATTCTGCCACGGGTGCAGTTTATGGCAAGTTATACAACTGGTATGCTGTGAATGATCCAAGAGGATTGGCACCCACAGGCTGGCATGTGTCCAGTGATGCAGATTGGGACACATTATCAACTTTTTTAGGAAAAAATGCGGGTGGCAAGTTGAAAGACACCGGAACCATCGAAGCTGGCACTGGGCTATGGCATTATCAAAACAAAAAAGCCACTAATAAAAGTGGATTTACAGCGCTTCCGGGCGGCACACGCGGTCCCGATGGTACATACTTCGAGCTCATTGGCTACCACGGCATCTGGTGGACTTCTACGGTCCGCTGGCTGGCTAACTCCAGTGGCGACATTCTATACGGCAACGTAAACGATAAGCGGTGTGGGTATTCTGTTCGTTGCCTTAAGGATTGACTATTTCACTATGGTGGTATGGGCAACTCGCATCGAAAAATATTTTTTGAACAATGGCATTACATCAGGAGTTACGTGTTTACAAAGGAGCGTTACGATTTGTTGATCGAGACTTTTCTGTTTACAAAAGAATTCAGTAAAGACATAATAAAAAAATTTAACCGATAGAGGAACTTCTACTCCCTTATCTTCCGCACTTGCGGGATGGAGAAGCCTGCCCGACTGAGTCATTCAGGCGGGGGCTGGGGTTGAGGTCATTCCGTTCTCAACGATTGCACCGGATTCGCTGACGCAGTTCGGATCGTTTGAAAGCCCAGCGTGATAAGCGCGATGAGGATCATTAGAATTCCGCCGAGTGGAAATATCCACCAGCTGATGTCGGTACGATAAGCAAAATTCTGCAACCACTTGTGCATCGCCCACCAGCCAAGTGGCGCTGCGATCACAAAAGCAAAAACCACGAGCGCCATAAAATCCTTTGAGATCAACGCAACAAGTTGCGATACGGACGCGCCCAAAACTTTTCTGACACCAATTTCTTTCGTGCGCTGATTCGTTGTATAGATCACGAGGCCCAGCAACCCAAGGCAACTGATGAAGATCGCAAGTCCTGTTGCCCATTTCAGAAGCCGCGAAATGTTTTGTTCGCTCTTATAAAATGATGCAATGTTTTCATCCAGAAAATTGTAATCAACATCGTCATCCGGGTAGATGGCTTTATACGACTTTTCGATTTGGCTTATTGCATGTTTCCAAACATCACCGTCCGAATTTGGCTTTAATAAAATATGAAACGTTGCCTCGTACTCTTTATCTGCAGTAAACACAAGGGGTTTGATCGGTGTGTGCAGAGACTGGGAATAGAAATCTGCTAACACACCCACGACTGGTACTTTTTTGCCTGAGCGATCTACAAATTTGCCGACAGCATCCGAAGGGTCCTTGAAGCCAAGGAATCTTGCATAGTTTTCATTTATCACATATTCAGTGCTGCTATCGGCTGGAGCGGGGAATCTTCCTGCGATCAGTTTCATTTTATACAGGTTGAAATAGTCTGCATCCGCATATTTCACTTCAACAGTCGTTTCAATTTCTTTTTTGCCGTTGTTGAATTTCATTGTCGACATAGATATGCCATTGGTCGCAGGCGGAGATCCACCCAAACAAACCTGCTCTATCTGTGGGATCGCCTTCAACTTTTGCAGTAAAACTTGTCGCTTACCCATTCCATCCGCGTCGTTAAAATTCCACGGTGTATTCAGGATCACGATTCCATCTTTTCGAAACCCAAGGTCCTTATTTAGAGTGTAATGAATTTGTTTGGTGACGATGATCGCTCCAATGATAAATGCCTGCGCGGCGATGAACTGCGTAACGGTGAGCGACTTTCGCAGCCACGCCCGCCTCGTCTTCGAAGTATTGGAGAAAGCCTGGTTTTTTAAAACGAGCACCGGCTTAAATCCTGATAACACAAGGGAAGGATAGAAACCGGAAAAAAGTGTAACGACTATGACTAGCCCAATAATGAATATCATCACGTTGGTTTGCGTCAGCATTTCGATATTGATCTCCGGCGCAATAAAATCGGAGAAAATTTTTAACAGGATCGGGACGAGCAATAACGACAACACTGTTGCTATCACCGTCAGCAAAAAGGTCTCTGAAAGAAATTGAAAGATCAACTGCTTTTTTGACCCACCCATTGTTTTCCTGATGCCTATTTCTTTTGCACGCTGAGCCGCCTGTGCTGTTGTTAGATTTATAAAGTTGATGCAGCCCAAGAGCAACAATATAGCAGCGACGACAAGCAGCCCGTACAATGTCGGCAGGTTCGCCTGCCTGTCGCTGTAGGCGCCGTAGTTCGCATTGAAATGAATATCAGACAATGGCTGCAGGTAGTAACTCATCGCGAGGTAGGCATTCTTCCCATTTCTTTTTTGTAAGTCCTCAATTTGCTTGCGAACGTTCACGGTGTCCGCGTTAGGGTTTAGCTTCACAAAGAACTGAGAAGCTGAATTTATACTCCCCCATTCGCCCCAACCCATGTTATTTTTCAGCCCGCTGTTTTCAATTGTGCTATATGAAATAAATTCTTTGAAGGTAAAGTCGGTGTTGGCGTCAAGGTCTTTTACAATGCCAGTAACGGTTGCTTTTATCGAGTCGTTATATGATATCACTTGTCCGACCGCTTCGGTTACATCTTTATACGGAAAATATGCGCGTGCACGACTTTCAGTGATTACAACAGTAAATGGCTGTTTTAATGCCTCGCCGGAACCTGACAGCCAATGATAAGGAAAGAGTTTAAAATAGTTGTCATCGGCATAAATGATATCCTTTTGTTTTTTGAATACGACCGGTTTTCCTGCACCGGCTATACTTACATTCACTTCGCCGTTGCCTGTATGAAACGGCGCGGCAATATCAATGCCGGTAACTTCTTTTTTAACCGCCGGAGGTATCGGCAAGGGCACGCCCGAGTTTCGAAATTCCTGGCCGGGGAAATGCATCGTGGTGACTATGCGGTAAATGTGATCGCGATCGTTTTCAAATTTATCAAAGCTGAAATCATACGAAACGACCAGGTAGATGACTAACGATGCACAGATCCCGATCGACAAACCAATAATATTTATCAACGAGAACACTTTGTTCCGCCAGAAATTTCGGAATGCAACGATGAAATAATTTTTGAACATAGATTTCAGTTAAAAATCAAACTCTGTTTTTATTACAACATATCCACGGGCTTTCATCTTCGCGTATTTGGCAGCATAGGTTTCTTTTATCTTCTCTTCTGAATCCTGGAAACGAAATACCGCGCGCT
>DASQJI010000366.1:0-10570 GCA_035631175.1 Parafilimonas sp. | reverse complement strand
AATTACGGAATATTATGGGATAATTATTCGCTCACAACGGTCGGCGATATAAGGCCATTTCAACCTCTGTCATCTCTAAAACTTTTTTCTGCGGATGATCAATCAGGCTGGCTTACCACCTTGTACTTTAATGATAAAAATGACCTAACGAAACCTGCATTCATTAAGGCCGAATCAACGATCAATTATCCGTACCTGAACGATACCAGGCAAAGGTTGCCGGCCAATTTTAATATTGCGAACGGAATGATCAGATGGGAAGGATCGATACAATCAGACATCACCGGCGATCATAGTTTGCGATTTACGTATGCCGGCTATTTTAAGATCTGGATCGACGGAAAATTATTAGCAGATCGGTGGCGGCAAGCCTGGAACCCGGGCTCCGTCGTGCTCCATCAATCCCTCGTCGCCAAAAAGAAATATTCTATAAAGATTGAGTGGATACCCGATGGAGGCGAATCGTATATTTCGGCAAAATATCTTCCACCGGTAAATGCATCAGAAAAAAACGATTATAGTTTTTCATCAGAGGCGGGTAAAGAGATACGGTATTATTTTATTTATGGGAATAGTGCCGATGAGGTGATCGGCGGTTATCGAACATTAACCGGTAAAGCAACGATCGCTCCGAAATGGGCGATGGGTTTTTGGCAAAGCCGTGAGCGATATAAGACACAGGATGAAATATTAAACACGGTTGCAGAGTTCAGAAAAAGAAAAATTCCGCTCGACAATATTGTGCTGGACTGGAGTTACTGGAAACAAGATCAATGGGGAAGCCAGGAGTTTGATGAAAGCCGTTTTGCAAATCCTGATAGTATGATAAGCGTTTTGCATGATCAATACAAAACGCATTTCATGATCTCTGTGTGGCCAAAATTTTACGAGGGCATCAAGACGTACAATCAATTTAATAAGAACGGATGGCTTTATACAAGAAATATTGCAGACAGTCAACGCGACTGGATCGCGCAGGGCTATGTATCTACCTTCTATGATGCATTCAATCCGCAGGCAAGAAAAGCGTTTTGGGACCTCTTGAACGAAAAGCTATATAAAAAAGGTATTGATGCCTGGTGGATGGACGCAAGCGAACCAGATATTCTTTCCAACGTGAGCCCTGAGAAAAGAAAAGAGCTACTGAATCCATTGGCGTTAGGACCCGCGGCTGAATATTTAAATGCCTATCCGATGGAAAATGCAAAAGGCATTTACGAAGGTCAGCGCGAAACAAATCCAAATAAACGCGTCTTCATTTTAACCCGCTCTGCTTTTGCAGGGTCGCAGCATTATGGAGCCGCTGTGTGGAGTGGTGATATCGCATCGCGATGGGCGGACATGAAAAGCCAGATCGCAGCCGGAATTAATTTTTCGTTATCCGGCATCCCGTATTGGACAATGGATATCGGTGGATTCGCAGTGGAACATCGCTATGAAAAACCAAATGATAAAGACCTTCAGGAATGGAGAGAGCAAATGACACGGTGGTACCAGTTCGGTGCTTTTTGTCCTTTGTTCCGTGTCCACGGACAGTTTCCTTACCGCGAAATTTTTAACACAGCGCCTGACGATCATCCGGCATATCAAAGCATGTTGTATTATGATAAGCTCAGGTATAACATGCTTCCTTATGTGTACTCGCTTGCGGGTTGGTGTTATGTGAGCGACTATACTATGATGCGCGGATTGATCATGGATTTCCAAAATGATCCGGCGGTGAAAAATATCAACGACGAGTATATGTTCGGTCCTGCTTTGTTGATAAACCCGGTGTACGAATACAATGCAAGGAACCGGGATGTATATCTGCCCGCGGGCACCGGTTGGTACGATCTGTATTCAGGGAAACATTTCAATGGTGGCAACACAATAAAGGCCAACGCTCCTTATGAAAAAATTCCGGTTTTTGTAAAAGAAGGTGCCATTATTCCATTCGGTGCGAATATGCAATACACGAATGAAAAGAAGGCCGATAGCATAACCCTATACGTGTACACGGGCCGGGACGGTCGGTTCGATTTGTATGAAGATGAAGACACAAATTACAATTATGAGCAGCGAAAATATTCCATCATACCAATTAGGTACAATGAGCTGGCAAAAACATTAACCATCGGGAAACGCGATGGGTCATTTGATGGAATGCTCCAAAAAAGAATTTTTAATATCGTGTGGATCGATCCCGTCAAACCGGTGGAGCTAAGACCCGGTGTGATGACGGGAGATGCAACCGTTCAATATGACGGCAATGCAGTCACGATAAAAATGAAATAATTTTTTTATCGTTTTGATGATGATCTACGGTAGGAAATGATGAAAGATTTGTAAGCGTGCGGGAAAATCATTCAAACATTTCCCTTGTGTTTATCGCTTCGTGCAGATACAGTTTTTCTTAGGTTTGCAAATATGTCGCAGCTTACTATCAGCAAACGCGGGTATAACATGCCGCCTTCGCCAATTCGAAAACTCGTCCCTTATGCAGAAGCGGCCAAACAAAAAGGCGTAAAAGTGTATCACTTGAACATAGGCCAACCTGATATCGAAACGCCGAAGCCAGTTCTTGATGCAGTGAGAAGATCAGATCTTAAAATACTCGAATACAGTCATAGCGCGGGTAACGAAAGCTATCGCCGGAAGTTGGTCAGCTATTATGAAAAAAATGGTATCAACGTTCAGCACAGCCAGATCATGATCACCACCGGCGGAAGCGAAGCAATTTTGTTTGGTTTCATGGCGTGCATGGATCCCGGAGATGAAGTGATAATTCCCGAACCGTTTTACGCGAACTACAATGGGTTTGCCGTTTCAGCAGGTGTGAATGTAGTGCCTATCATATCGCGCATAGAAAACGGATTTGCTTTGCCACCGATAGAGGAATTTGAAAAAGTGATAACGAAAAGAACGCGCGCAATCGTTGTGTGCAACCCAAACAATCCAACCGGTTATTTGTACAGCAGGGAAGAGCTGGAAGTATTGAAACAGATCGCGCTTAAGCACAATCTTTATTTGTTTGCGGATGAAGCGTACAGGGAATTTTGTTATGAGAGCACGCATTTCAGCGCCATGCAACTTGATGGCTGCGATGACAACGTTGTACTGATGGACACGATAAGTAAGCGTTATAGTTGTTGCGGTGCAAGGATCGGCGCGTTCATCACGCGTAACAAAGAGCTCTATAACACAGCAATGAAATTCGCGCAGGCAAGATTAAGTCCACCCGGCTTTGGACAAATTGCGGGAGAAGCGGCGATCGACCTGCCGGATAACTACTTTGATGTGACGAAGGCTGAGTACAAAGCCAGGAGAGATCTGATCGTAAAAAGATTGAACGCAATGGAAAAAGTTTTTTGTCCGAACCCTGGTGGTGCTTTTTATGCTATGGCTAAACTTCCAATTGATGATTCTGATAAATTTTGTCAGTGGCTGCTTGAAGATTTTTGTTACAACAAACAAACGGTCATGCTTGCGCCGGCAACCGGCTTTTATGGAACAAAAGGACTGGGGAGAAATGAAGTGCGGCTTGCCTATGTTCTAAACCGGGACTCAATTAATGGGGCAATGGATTGCCTGGAAAAAGCATTGGAACAATATCCTGGCAGAACATAAAATTAACGGAGCAGGCTCACATCGCCTTTTCGTATGACGGTATTTCCATTAGAGCATTCCACTTCCATAATATACACATATACGTCTGATTTCTGGGTAGCGTTGTTGAACTTGCCGTCCCACCCGTACGCATAATTATTTGCAGGAAAATTGGATTTTTGAAAAACCACCTGTCCCCACCGATTGTAAATTCTTAAGGATTTGATGACAACACCTTTGTTCGAACGCGGAAAAAAGTAGTCGTTCATTCCGTCGTTGTTCGGCGAAAACGTGTTCGGCACGTACAACACTTCTTGTGTGCACAACGAAATAAGGTTAATGGCATCCTCACTAGTGCAACCAAGAGCATTCGAAACGCTTACAGTATATCTTACGTTACCTTTCACTGTGGCAGTGGGCAGGGCGCAATTTGTGCAGGATAGATCGTTTGCGGGCAACCATTGCCAGCGTTGAACATCTTCGCTGCCTATTGCACGGATCTGGTAGCTCGATCCTGCCAATAGTTGAACAATACTATCAGCGATATTTACGGATGGTTTCTTACGTACAATAATATTCATTGTGGCGGTATCTGAAAAGCAGGAGTTCCTGTCCTTCCCAATAACCATGAAAGTCGTGTTCGCCGTAGGAAAAGCTGTAGGGTTTGCTATTGTCGCGTTGTTGAGGCACGATTGAGGGCTCCACAGATAGCTGTCTGCGCCGTTTGCCAGCAGATGGATTGAATCACCAGCGCACGAAGAAACGGGTGGTGCGGCGAGGTTTACTTTTTGTTTTTCCTGGACCACGATCTTTACAGAATCCTGCGAGGAACATCCAAACCGATTTGAACCAGTTACGTAATAGGTTGCAGTGTGAAGAGGTGTTGCAACCGGATCGCTGCAGTTATTGCAGTTTAATTCACTAGCTCTTGTCCAAAGATAATTTGTCGCGCCCGATGCGTGCAGGGTCGCAGCCTGACCTGCACACAGGAACGTGTCAATGCTGGCGTGCACAACAGGTATGTCTCCAACTTCTACCTCGTGATAAATAGAATCTGCGCAACCATTTGAGTCCTTCACAAGCAGGCTCACGTTGTATGTTAGCGGAAACGAATAATTGTAAACCTGGTTTGCAGAATATCGCATGGTGCCGTCATCAAAATTCCAAATCCATCGTGTTAATGAAGCCCCGTTATCAACCGTGGATTTGTCGCTGAAATTAATTGGCATACCAATGCAGTCCGGATTGGAAAAACTGAATTCCGGGTTCGGTGCAGTAACGACAACCGGAGAATTTAAAGTGATCGTGTCGATACAGTGTTCCTTATCTGTAAAGTAGCCTGTTACCATATAGCTTCCTTTGTTCGCGTAGGCGTATGTTGCAGAGTCCCATTTTGGCCCGACGCCCGTTACACTGTCGTCGCCAAAATCCAAACTAAACGATCTTGCAAATGCGGTATCGTAATTTGTAAAAGCGAAGAGGATAGAATCACCTTTGCAATACAAGGTTTTTTGCGGTACAACGGCTAATTGCGGCTTTTTTGCGGTGACGTGGAGCCGGTAACTGGCGGTGTCATAACACGAGCCATTATCTACTTTGAGCCTGGCCGTATAGACGCCTTCGGATGCGTATACATGTGTTTCCGCACGCTGTTTTCCGGATGTGCCATCATCAAAATTCCATTTCCTATTATTTTCATCAATCGATTCATCTACAAATTTCACAGTGAAGCGGTCATCACAATATATGTGCGCGCGCATTAGGGCTACCGGTCCCGTTACGTGCAGCACGCGCTTCTTTACTATCGAATCTTTACAGCCATTATTAGCAGCGACAAGTTTCACTGACATCCAACCGGTATCCTGGTAGTGATATATTGGGTCGTGCTGAACGCTTACTCCGCCGTCACCAAAGCTCCAAAAACTTGATGTGACAGCGCCGGAAGATGTATTTGTAAAGTATCTCAACTCAGACGCACAACCGCTTGTTGGCATGAAGGTGAAATCTGGTTTGGGTTTATCACCTGTGCGGACGGCATCTGCAACGGTGAGTGTAGCCGCACAGCCTGCAGCGGTTGAAGCCGTAAGAGAAACTGTATATATTCCTGAAGATTGAAAAACATGTGTTGGATTTTGAGAACTGTCTGTTCCGCCGTCGCCAAAATCCCAAAGCCATGAAGCATTCAGGATGTCCGTGATATTCGTAAACGCTGCTTTAAGTGGCGCACAGCCAGAGTCTGCAAGAGTTGTCCATTGTGGTTCGGGTGTCTGGGAGACAATGATATAATTTGCCTTTTCTTCGTAATCAGCACTGCCTGCATTTCTAACGAACAGGCGCACATTAAAACTGCCGCTGTCCGTATAAACGGCCGTTGGGTTTTGAAGCGTTGACGTTGTATGATTTCCAAAATCCCAGAACCATGAAGTTGGGTTACCGGCAGACTGGTCGCGGAACTGAACTGTTAGTGGGGTGCATCCCTTAACTGTAGACGCAAGGAAATCTGCCGACAACTGGCCGGCAGCCGTGAGATTATTAAGAATCAAAAAAGAACAGACAAGGAACCGCATGCTACTGGCAGCGATTCTGCAATTTCGGTCTCTCATGGATGAACACCCATTACAAAATGAGCGCACTGGATGATATCATCATCGGATCGGATGTTTTAGCAGGGTCATTTGGTACACAAATGATCCGGACGAACAGTTCCCCGAAGGGTTTATGTAACACATGATATCGCTCAGCGCAAAGGAACTTGTTTACAGGTTATATTACGCATGAAGCATGCCAAACGCATAAAAAAAAGTTACAATGGAAAAATTAGCCAGGCGGCAGGAAGAACTGGTTGGATAAAACTCGTTGATGAAGACTGCAATAAAAAAGCTGAAATGCTTCTTTATTAAGCGTTTCAGCCTTTTGTAGCGGGATCGGGAATTGAACCCGAGACCTCCGGGTTATGAATCCGACGCTCTTACCAACTGAGCTATCCCGCCTCGAAAAGAGCCGCAAAAATAAGCTATTCTGAGGTTGAATTTTGCAGATTTTCCTATTCAATTAACAGCTTCGCAATGCGCTTTTCCACTTTATCAACGGTTGGCAACATTGCCTGCTCTAAAATAATATTTATGGGCACAGCAGGCAGATCCAGGGCGCCCAACACTTCTACCGGAGCGTCAAGATGCTGAAAGCAATTATGACTTATCCGATGTGCTAGCGCCTCAGCAAATGAATTTGTTTGTTGCTCCTCAGTAAGCACTAAACATTTTCCATGTTCTCGTACGGTTGAGAAAACAAGTTCCTCATCCAAAGGAAAAAGTGTTCTTAAATCAACGATTTCAATCATCCCTTTGAATTGGAATGCTGCGGCTTTTGCCCAATACACACCCATTCCATAAGTAATTATACAAACACTTTGGCCATTCATTACATTGCTCTCGTCAGCCCGCAAGATTATTTTTCCCTTTCCCATTGGCAAAACATAATCGCTGGCGGGCTCTATCGTTTTTGCATCGTCAGTGCCCGGCACTTTACTCCAGTATAAACCTTTATGCTCAAGCATGATCACCGGGTTCGGATCATAGTAAGCAGCTTTCATCAATCCTTTAATATCCGCGGCATTGGACGGATAACAAACCTTGATGCCTTTAATGTTCAGCAAGGTTGATTCAACGCTGGCGCTATGGTATGGGCCGCCCCCGCCATAGGCGCCCACGGGTACGCGAAGGATCATGCTCACTGGAAATTTCCCGAATGTGAGATAATTTGATTTTGCTATCTCACTCACCAATTGATTTATGCCCGGATATATATAGTCGGCAAATTGAACCTCCACGATAGGCTTTAAACCCAGTGCGCTTAATCCGGCAGTAGATCCTATTATATATGCTTCCTGTATCGCAGTGTTGAACACGCGATGGTCGCCAAATTTTTCGGCCAGCTTTGCAGTCTCCCTAAAAACACCACCCAGTCTTCTGCCTACATCCTGGCCATATAAAACGCATTCCTCATGTTGCTGCATTAGTTCATCGATTGCATGCAGTGCTGCATCAACCATAATTATTTTATCACCGTTTGGTGGTTGCCTGTTGCCTGTTTCCTCTTTCACCGGCGTTTCAGCAAATACATGCATGGAAACGGATTCGGGCGAAGGCTCTTCAGCTTTTTTTGCCCGTTCAAATGCATCATTCGCTTCATCGCTCGCCTTTGCTTCAATTGCGTTCATCTCTTTTTCATCAAAGCCCGTCTCGATAAGATATTTTTTCAGTTTCAAGAACGGATCGTTAGACGCGTGCTTTTCAAGATCTTCTTTTGACCTGTAGAATTCTTTTCGAACGCCGCTGGTATGATGCCCAAGTAAAGGAACGTTGGCATGGACAAGGATTGGTTTCCGTTCGTTGCGAGTGTATCCAATTACATATTTCATTGCATCGTATGCGTCTTCGAAAACACTGCCATCAACCTCGATCTTGTGTAATCCTTTGAACCCGTCTGCAAATTCGAAGGCATTCATTGCCCTTGCTTCCTCCGCCGTTGCGCTAATGCCCCATCCATTGTCCTGCACGAGATAGATCACAGGCAATTGCTTGAGCACCGTGAATTGCAATGCTTCGCTCACCTCGCCTTCTGTCATGCTATTATCTCCAAGGCTGCACAGAACAATGGGCAGTTCTCCGTGGTCACCTTTTCGCAACAAAGAAGAGTTGATCTGTTCCAAAAATTGAATTCCCTGCGCCAGTCCCGCTGTGGGTATCGCCTGCATCCCCGTAGCACTGCTTTGATGGATAATGCCTGGCTTATCAGATTCCTTGTTGCTTGGGTGAGAATAGTAAGAGCGGCCACCCGAAAAAGGATCATCAGCCTTTGCCAAAAGCTGCAGCATTAATTGATAAGGCGGATAACCCAAAGCAAGCAACAGGCTGTCGTCGCGATAGTAAGGGCTTACAAAATCGCAGGACAACAACTGCAACCCTGTTGCTATCTGGATGGCCTCATGACCCCTGGAAGAAGAGTGAACATACTTACATACTTGCCGGTTAGATTCATAGATATCAGCCATACATCGCGCCGTAGCCATTAGCCGGAAGGCTGTGGCAAGAATCGTCTTATCAAGCATGGCGCAAATATCTGCCTATCACTGAGAATAAAAAAGGAACGCATTGAGTGGTTGAAATTTTTTGAGCGGCTATGATCTCACGACAAAGGGACCTTTTGAAGGATGTATCGCGATTTCGCAATTAGATAAGATAGAGACCTTTTGTCCGTCCGAACGTGCGGGGGCTTTAAGAACTATTTTACTTCAAGGTCGAAGACCTGGTTGCCGCCCAGAAATCCTTTCAAGTTATCGCCGACCACGCATTCACCGACTCCAGCCGGAGTGCCGGTGAAGATAAGATCGCCGATATTTAAGGCGAAGTATTGCGAAATATCAGCAACGATCTGGTCAAACGAAAAGATCATCTCGGCGCTACTACCTTTTTGAACAAGCGTATCATTGAGCTTCAATGAAAATTCAATCGGATTTTTTTTTATGTCAGGGGAAAGGTCAGACCAGGTTCCAATAACAGCCGAGTTGTCCCACGCTTTCGCTTTTTCCCAGGGCAAACCTTTTTTCTGAAGCTCACGCTGTACATCGCGCGCTGTAAAATCAATTCCTACTGTTATGCCGTTGTAGTACTTGCAAGCCTGCGATTGATGAATGTACTTACCATTTTTTGAAATGCGTAAGACCAGCTCGATCTCGTAATGCAACTCATTCGTAAACTCCGGGTAGTAAAATGGTGTGTGAGAAAGCAGCATCGCACTCTTGGGCTTCAAAAAAATCACCGGCTCCGGAGGCAGTTCATTGTTCAGCTCCTTTGCATGTTCAGTATAGTTTCGGCCTACACAAAATATTTTCATAGAAAGGACCTTTGCAGCTTGAGGCTAAATATAATACAAATCACTTTAAAAAGTATGTTACAGGGAAATTTTAATTTTCAATCACAAACTTCTTAGTGTTTACAGCGTTCATAGTGCGTTCAAGTCCAACCAAAGCAAAATTTTCAATCACCTCCGAGCAATATTCGATCTTTTTCCACACGAGTGCTAGTTCTTCCGGGAACCATTTCATCAGCACATACTCTGCCTGCATCCCTTTCGGAAAATTGTTGCCGATCCCAAACCTCAGCTTCGGATAGTTGTCGGTGCCCAGGGCGAGTTGAATATCTTTTAAGCCGTTGTGTCCTCCGTCGCCGCCTCCTGGCCTGAGCCTTAAGGTATCTAATGGTAACGCGATCTCATCAACGATGGTTAATGTACTCTCCACAGCAATTTTTTCCTTGTCGAGCCAGTATTTAAACGCCTTGCCGCTGAGATTCATGTAGGTTGTTGGTTTTATGCAGACGAAGTTTTTTCCTTTGTATTTGATCTCTGCCTTTTCAGCCAGTCGCGCCGTTTCAAAACTTCCCTTGTGTTTTAGGACAAAAGCAGTAACCACATCGAAGCCGATGTTATGGCGTGTGTGCTGATATTCGGCACCAATGTTTCCTAAACCAACGATCAAAAACTTGTTCATCTTTTCCGACTAATAAATTCAGCGCTCACAGATAGACGCAGATGATCACGGGTCATTCAGTACGTCGTGCGAGCTGGGTGAACAACCGTAAATTCTTAAGAGGTGTTCTGCAAAAATGAACAATTAAGAATTTCAGCTCCGAGGGATTGACACAGCTACCTGGCATCTGTGAAAATCTGTGAGAGACATCTTCCGGCTCCATAAACAAAAGCCCTGAACAAGTCCAGGGCCTTTTGCAAAACGGTAAAATATTTCTATTTCTTCTTTTCTTCTTTTGAAGATGCTGCTTTGCCCGCAGGTGCGCCCTTGCCTGCAGGTGCTGCCGGTGTGGTGGCGCCCGCTGCCGGAGCCGCGGTTGTGGCGGCCGGTGCGATTGTAGCTTCTTCTTGCTTCAATTGCCGCGTTAAGACAACAGATGCGACCGGGATCCTC
>DASQJI010000365.1:0-10592 GCA_035631175.1 Parafilimonas sp. | reverse complement strand
TTTGCCTGCCTTCATTTCCGAAAATAAACGGAGATTTTCTTCAATGGTCCGTTCGCGGTATTTGCTGTTAACACCCGGCTCGGTAGGTGTTCCTTTCTCGGCCGCAATCGTTTCACTGTCGCTGTCGTCAACGTATGCAAGCCCTTTTTTAATGAGGTCGGTGGCGAACTGATATAGTTTGTCAAAATAGTCGGAGGCGTACAATTCATTTTTCCATTCGAATCCCAGCCAGCGTACATCATCTTTAATACTTTCTACATATTCAGTTTCTTCGGTAACAGGATTCGTGTCGTCAAAGCGCAAATTCGTATAGCCGCCATATTTTTTTGTCAGTCCGAAATTGAGGCAAATGCTGGTTGCATGGCCCATATGCAAATAACCATTTGGCTCAGGAGGGAATCGTGTAACAATACGATCGTATTTGCCTGCCTTTAGATCGTTCTCAATGATCTCTTCCAAAAAGTTCAACGATTTTTCTTCTGCCATAGACCGGCAAAGATAATGTGTGCGCGTATTGAATCTTAGCGTTGGCCGTTACCAGAAGCGAATCGCTTTAACAGAATATAATCAAGCGTTAACAGGACATATGCGGAACAGGCCGGATTTAGCACGCGGTTTGTTTTTTAAAAATCCGTATCCATTCACTTAAAATCACAAATATGAAAAAACAGTTTTTAAAGTACCTGCTTGTTCTTTCAATTTTTGTGGGCGCTTCCCAGTTAACCCAGGCTCAAACCCGTGTTTACGTTAAAGTACAGCCTAAATCGACAATAGTTGCCCGTCCCGCCATGCCTCATGCAGGCTATGTTTGGGTAGGTGACGAATGGTCTCCGAAAGGTGGAACATATGTACGTGTAGCAGGCCATTGGGTTGCTCCGCGAAAGGGCTATGTGTACGTAGCCGGCCACTGGGGCAGAGAAGGACGTGGTTATTACTGGGTGCCTGGCCATTGGAGAAGAGTCTAGTGCCGGCCACAAAAGGAGTTGATGCCATTACGCATGTAGTGGCATTTTTTTTCATCATGCGTTATCAATGTCATACTAAACGACTTGTTTCACTTCATACACCGGGCTGAACAAATAAATAGCGCCGGTGCTTTTTTCTTTACAGCGAAACCGTTTCCGTAGCCGTTCTCCTTTTTGAAATATTTTCCCGTCATGCGTTTTAAAAAAAGTTCCAGGCGGTAACTCTTCAAGCAGGCAAATATTTCTTTTCGGATCATCATACCTGCGCAAGATGCGTGTTAGCCCTTCCTCCGCACAACTGCTCGCTGCGGGATTTTGCATCGATTGTAAAAGCGCGTGTTCAACATCAGCAGGGAAAATTTTTTTTCCCACGAAATCGTTCAGCAAATTGCTGTAGATCCGTTTCCATTCACCTCCGTGCGCGAGTATACGATTGCCGTATTGCTCGAACGCAAGCAAATGCGCCAGCTCGTGGACGAGTGTGATTAGAAATGCGAAATTGTTGAGGTTGCCGTTTACCGTTATGCGATGATTTTTGCCATGAACAGCATTTCGGTAATCGCCGAGCAACGATCTTCTTTCCCGCGTAATAGTAAGATGTACTTTATACTTATTCAGATATCCTGCAACCTGCGCAAAAGTATTTGCAGGTAAAAATTCAGCGAGGGCATGTAATGGGTGTTCAGCTTTCGACATTCTTTTTCCTGTTCATTCTCATTGCTCCGGTTACCTCTAATATGGTATAAACTAAGTATAACAACATAGCAGCAGCGATCGCGTAAATATTTCGCTTTTCGCCGGCACTGAAAAGATACAGCAAAACACTTGCGCCGATCACGATCAGTTTTATGAACGCGGAAGCGGTTATGCCTCTCACAAACGCATGAGGATTATTACTGTTGATTGCTTTGATGTGCATGACACTTGTTATAAGCGTCAGCAGGAACAAAATGAGATTTGCATACATCAGGATTATGTGATCGATCCCCTTTGCGTCAAGCCACTCGCCAAACACTAAACACAATGCGTTTGCGGCAATGAAAAAAATGATTAGCGGCCTTAAAAAATCACGTACCAGGATCTTATTCATTTTTCTTTCTTGAAGTATCGCGCACTGCGTTAAATATCATTCCGAGGATCACGAGCAACGGAAAAAGCCAGATGCAAAGCGGGAATGAAAGAGCTATTTTTTTGTCGAGCCATTTGCCCGCGAAGACAGCCACTATCAAACCGGCAAGCAGTTGTACGCCTAATGATGAATACTTTATCAGCAATTCTTTATTTGAATAATTCTTTTTTTCTTCAGTCATGCGAGATTTCGGTTTTTGGCACATTTAGCGTACTCGTGTCACGTGGCTGTACATCGCCGCCTAAAACCTTTTTGATCGACTGCAAATATTGCTCTTTATACTGAAGCGCCTGCTGCAGAGAATCGGTGCGCATTTTTAAGAGCTGCAATTCAGTCCTGTTTTCAGATTTTCCGTAGCCCGGAATATAATATTTTAGCGGCGTTAAAACGAGAAGTGCGACAGTAAAACCGACGAGCAACAAGAAAACGGTGCTGAACGCAATGTAAACACTCCACCGTGAAAGCCGGAACTTAACTACTTCCTCAAAAGTGTCATCGTTCATCAATACCAGGCGGTACCGGTTTTGCAACCGTTTTAGTGTTGTATTTGGATTTATTTTTGACATAACAGGCTCCCACAGTAAACCCGTGCAAAGGTTCGCTATTGGCCGGAAAAATAACTGTATTTTTAAAATAATTTGAACGCTATATCAGTTAAATAATATGAATATTTGCCGCATGGGAAATGCCGGATTCGTGTTACTTGTTTTGGTTGGGATAATTTTGGCGGCACACGTTCATGCGCAACCCGGTACTACGGTGGACCTCAAGAAACCCAGCCAATATGAGAATCGCACCCTTGGTTCTGAAAAAACAGGAGACGGAAAGATCGGGTATGGAAAGAAATTATACCAAAACACCGTAACACACTACAATTATTTTTTTAATGCAGATAACCGGCTCAATGATATCATTGCCCGGGCGAAAGAGGCGAATAAGGATGATTATACGCAACTGTTGCCTTATTACGATTATTCACTTGATGTGACATCTGTCGACCAGGATCTGGACAGTGTTATTTACAAATGCAATGCAGGCATTTTATTGCATGATCTGCGGAACGACTGGATCGATGACATGTATTTCCTGATGGGAAAGGCGTATTATCTTCGGAAGAATTTTGATTCGGCAGAACATGTGTTCCTGTATCTAAATTATGCGTTTGCTCCCAAGGACGATGGCTATGACATTCCGATGGGAAGCAACGCGAACGGAAAAGTTTTTACTATCTCCACGAAAGAGAAAAAAGGTATTTCGCAAACATTTTCGACGCCACCTCGCCGCAATCAGAACCTAATCTGGGTCGCGAAGAACTATATGGCTGCAGGCAAGCTTGGGCAGGCTTCCGGTATTTTGCAGATCCTCAGGAGCGATCCTTATTTTCCTGAACGGTTACAGCCCGAACTGCACGAAGCACTTGGTTATTTGTTTTATCTTGAATATGTTGATGACAGCGCCGCATTCCATTTGAGTAAGGCCACGAACCTTGATATCAGCCGTCAGCAAAAAGCAAGGAGGGAATTCCTGACAGGCCAACTCTACCTTGCCTCCGGGGTACGGGATGAAGCGGAAAAATATTTCAAATACGCAGCCGAGCACACAATAGATCCCAGCATGGCCGTGTATGCAAGTTTGAATGCAGTTGAAGCCTCCGACGATTCATCAGACGCATCAGACAGAAAAATTGCGGCGTTGATGGGACTTGCCCGCAAAGACAGGTACGTTGCCTATCGCGACATGATCTATTACACTGCCGCACAGATCGAGGTCGATCGTAAAAATTATCCGGCGGCATCGGCCGATCTGCAAAAAAGCATAAAGTACAACGTCAATAATCCAATACAACGCAGCCGGTCGTTTATGTTACTGGGCGATCTTGAGTACCTGAAGCCTGATTACAAAGCGGCTGCGAATAATTATGACAGTGTTGATGTAAGCAGCCTCGCGGAAGCAGACCAACATAGATTGAATGACCGGCTCGAAGCTTTGCATACCATTACAACAAATCTTGCGGTAGTTCATGCTGAGGACAGTTTGCAAACGGTAGCACATATGCCGGCGGACCAACGTACGGCATTAATAAAGAAAACTGTTCGGCAGTTGCGTAAAGAACAGGGATTGAAGGAGCAGGACAGTACGGTTTTTGTTAATGATGCGGTGATGCAAAATCCCAACAACACAGCCGCTGCTTCAGACCTGTTTGCCAGCTCGTCGAAAAGCGATTGGTATTTTAATAATGATGCGATGCGGCAGACCGGGTTCAGCGGCTTCCGTTCTACATGGGGCAATCGTGCAAACGTAGATAACTGGAGGCGGCAGGATGCTGTAAATAAACAGATCGCGCAGACATCAACAAATGACAATGAACAGTCGGATGACACAGCACAGTCTAATGCGCAAAATATGCTTGTTACATTACAGAATCCTTCTGACATAAGTTACGACGGCTTGCTGGCTAATGTGCCATTGACGGAAGAACAAATGCAGGCGTCGAATAACCGCATCGCAGATGCGCTTTTTAGTAACGGGCAGGAATTTCAGAATCAACTTGAAGATTATGTTGCAGCTATCGATGCTTACGAAACTTTAAACAGGCGGTTCCCGGACAATTCTCACTTGGAAGAATCTTTGTTTGGTTTGTATTATTGTTATAATAAAATAGGGAAGAAATTTTCAGCAGATTCAGCACGGACTGCGTTGACGACAAAGTTCAAAGATGGAAAGTTTGCAGCGTTTATCAATAATCCTGCTGCTGCTTTCCAGACCGAAAAGCCCGAAGATGCGGCAACGAAAGAATATGAAAGGATATACAATCTTTTTATAGAAGGTAATTTTGATGAAGCAAAAACCGCGAAGGCACACGCGGACAGCACATATGGAAATTCTTATTGGACGCCGCAATTGCTGTACATTGAATCCATCTATTATGTTTCCAAACGTGAAGACAGCACTGCTATTGCAGCGCTCACCAATTTAACCACTCAATTCGCGAACACGCCCCTGGCCGAAAAAGCACAGACCATGATCGATGTACTGGGACGCAGAAAAGAAATTGAAGCGTATTTGACCAACTTGCAGATAACGCGTTTGTCTGAAGACGAGCCTTCGCGGGTGGTTACTCTAGACGCTGTAGAAAATATTGTTGAGAAAAAAGAGATCAAAAAAGATTCTGTCGTGTCCAGCTCGGTTAGCAAAACGGCAAACCAGCATGTCGATTCATTAAAAACGATCTCCGGTACGGTTAAGACATACGTCTTTGATCCGTCTGCCCAGCAATTTGTAGTGATTTTTTTGAACAAGGTTGATCCTGTGTATGCCAACGAAACGCGCAATGCTTTCAACCGCTATAACCAGTCGAATTTTTACAATCAAAAAATAAATATTTCCTCCGCCAGGTTAACGGATACCATGAATGTGGTTTTGCTGGGGCCGTTTAGCGATGCTGCAACAGCGATGCTATACGTTGAAAAGGTGAAACCGCAAGCGCCCCGTATGATCATTCCGTGGCTAAAGCCTGAAAAATATAGTTTCTCGATCATCAGCCAACAGAATCTTGACGTCTTGAACGATACAAAAGACCTGGAGGGATATCAATCATTAATCGAACAAGTTTTGCCGGGAAAATTCTGATATAATTCATGAAGAAAGACGCAGCAAAGAAAACAGCAAAAAAGAAAGCGAAAGTTTCCGGAATAAAAAAGTCCGTGCGCATTCTCTGGAAAGTGTTCTTTATCACTATTGGTGTTGGAGTACTCGTGATCGTAGCAGCAGACCTTGGGTGGCTCGGCTCAATGCCTTCGATCGAAGAGCTCCAGAATCCTTCAGCTTCACTCGCCAGCCAGGTGTATGCCGACGACGGCACGCTTATGGGCAAATATTATCTGCAGGACAGGGTTAACGTAAAGTACAGCGACATCAGCAAATATGTTATCGAGGCGTTAGTCGCTACTGAAGATGAACGTTTTTATGACCATAATGGGATTGATCCACGATCGCTTGCGAGGGCGATCTTTTTACTGGGCAGCCAGGGAGGTGGCAGTACGATCACCATGCAGGCCGCAAAAAATCTTTTCACAAACTACAGCTCAAATATTTTTGTACGCCTGCCCCAGAAGATCAAAGAAGGAATTATTGCGATAAAACTCGAACGCAACTTTACCAAAGAAGAAATTCTCACCATCTATTTGAACACCGTTCCTTTCAGTGATAATGTGTATGGCATCCGGAACGCGTCGAAAACTTTTTTCCAAAAAGAACCAGATCGTCTTACAGTTGAAGAGGCTGCTGTGCTCATCGGTATGGTTAACGCGCCTACAGCTTACAATCCGCGCTTGTACCCGGCACGGGCCAAAGAGCGCAGAGATTTTGTTATAAACAAAATGGTAAGCAGCAATTATCTCAGCGAAGGGCAAGCGGCTGCACTCACGAAAATGCCGATAGCACTTAATTACAGAAAGCTAAATGAAAATGCGGGTCTTGCACCTTACTTCAGAATGGTGTTGGGAGAGGAAATGAAAAAATGGTGTAAGTCTCATACAAAAGCGGGTGGCGATAACTACAACCTGTACAAGGACGGTTTGAAGATCTATACGACCATAAATCCCAAGATGCAGTTATATGCCGAGGAGGCTGTAGCGAAACATATGAGTTATATGCAAAAGATCCTGAACAGCCAGAGCAATATTAAAACTGGTTCAGTGTGGAAGGATCATGAAAATGTGCTGGAGGCAGCGATGAAGGCCAGCGACCGTTGGAAAAACATGAAGGAAGACGGATTAGCAGAACAAGAGATACGCAAAAGCTTTTTTACAAGCACGCGCATGAAGGTTTTTGCCTGGAATAATAACCGCGAGAAAGACACCATGATGACGCCGTACGATTCCATAAAATATTCCAGGCAGATGTTGCAAACCGGTTTTATGTCAATGGATCCTTTGACGGGTCATGTAAAGGCCTGGGTGGGCGGGATCGATTTCAAGAATTTCAAATTTGATCATGTTAATATCAATACGCGCAGGCAAGTAGGTTCAACGATCAAACCACTATTGTACAGCCTCGCGATCGAAGATGCCGGTTTCACGCCAAACACAATGGTCGTGGACCAGCAACAAAGTTTCGGACAGTATGGAATGGTTCCCGCGACAGGCACGTCATGTACCGGCAATACAATGCCAATGAGTTCTGCCCTTATGTGGTCGCGCAATTGTGCGACAGCCTATATTATGAAACAGCTGGGAGGTTCGAAGGACAACCAGGGTGCACAACGGTTTGTAGAATTTTTAAAGAACTGCAATGTTCAAACTTCGAAGATTGATCCGTATCCATCGATAGCACTGGGCGCCTGCGAAATTTCTTTGTATGAGATGATCCAGGCGTATAGCATGTTCCCGGGCCGCGGCTTTAATGTAAAGCCTATGTACATAACTCGTATTGAAGACAAGAATGGCAATGTGCTGGAGACGTACACACCGCAGCGCAAAGAGATCATCAGCGATGTAACTGCTTACTTCGTGATCAGCATGATGGAAGGTGTTGTTAGATCGGGCACGGGCAGAAGAATGTGGAGCTATGGAGTGAATGGAGCAATCGCTGGTAAAACCGGAACGACCAATGATAACAGCGACGCGTGGTTCATTGGATACACACCGCAACTTATAGGTGGCGTATGGTCCGGTTGCGATGACCGGTTCATTCGCTTTAGCAGCACAACCAATGGCCAGGGTGCTTCAGCCGCATTACCTGTATGGGCATATTTCTACAATAAAGTTGAGCACGATAAAACGCTGCCTTATTCAGATACAGCCGACTTCGCGAAGCCAGACGTTGGAATTGATGAACCGAACTATGATTACATTAACCACGTCCAGATGGACCTTGGTGCCCAGGGCGACGATGTTGGTAATGGACAATCGTCCGATTACGAGCAGGGTTATGATAACACAAACCCGCAAAATATTGCGCCCGAGAGCAATACGGAAGATCTTTACAATAATGAGGAATCCCCATCCGGAGAAAGTAAGAAGCCGCCCGCGAATACGAATGACAATAGCAAACCGCCGGTGAACAAGAACAACACAAAGCCCCCGATCGATTCGTCCCAAAAACCGAAAGCTATCATGCCAAAAAAAGACGGCGATCAGAAACGTTAACAACGTTGATATTCGCACGACCTTTACCGCATGTTTACAGGCATCATTGAAGCAACAGGGATTATTCATTCTATTGAACCGAATGAAAATAATTTAAGGTTCTGGATCTCTTCTGCCATTTCAAATGAATTAAGGGTTGATCAAAGCGTGAGTCACGACGGTGTTTGTTTAACGGTGGACGAAATCGCCAACAATATGCACCGCGTAACAGCGATCGAAGAAACGCTTTCGAAAACGAATCTTGGCGAATGCAAAAACGGTGACCTGGTAAATCTCGAACGATGCATGCAGATGAACGGGAGGCTCGATGGACATTTGGTACAGGGGCATGTTGATACCACAGCAACTTGCATTGACGTCGAACAGAAGAATGGGAGTTGGGAATACAGGTTTCAAATACCCGCCGAATTCATGCATTTGATCATAGAAAAAGGATCTATTTGTTTAAATGGTATCAGTCTTACGGCATTCGATATAAAATTCAACAGCTTCAAGGTGGCAATCATTCCTTACACGTTTGATCATACAAATATTCGCAACACTCAGAATGGTTCAACAGTAAATGTTGAGTTTGATGTTATCGGCAAATACCTGGCGAGGTTTCGGGAAGTATTCTTATCGGCGGGAGGTAAGAAGTAAGAAGTAAGAGGTAAGAAGTAAGAGGGGTTTACGTGAAGACAAATTTTCAATATTCAAAAGCTCAATAAAGAATGTTCATTTTGTTTCCAAAATCACGTCAAAGGTAATGTTGTATTTTTTGCAATGAACGAACGCGCGGTTGGACATCGATGTAGGAGTTAATAAGCCATTTACCATCGACAACTCGCCATTGACAATGTTAAAGGTTTTCTCGTTGTCGTCCCGAGTACATCCAAACGGGTATTTCGCTACGTAGATTTGTAAAAAATTCTTATGAAGCTTAGCTCTTTATTTTTGTTTACGATAACTACTTTGGTTGCTTGTGCACAAAGCAAACAACCGGCTAGTTCAGCGGAACATCTTTCACCTTCGCAATACAAAAACTATACTGTCGCCACATTTGCCGCCGGATGTTTTTGGCACGAAGAAGCATTATTTGAAAGTGTGAAGGGGGTTAAGGAAGCAGTGTCCGGTTATGCGGGTGGCACGGCAGCCAATCCGAGTTACGAAATGGTAGAAACCGGCAACACCGGCCATGCTGAATCGGTGAATGTTTATTATGATCCAAAGATTGTGACCTACGAAACGCTCGTTAAAGTATTTTTTGCAGGCCAGGATCCGACCCAGGTTAACGGGCAGGGCCCTGATCATGGCACACAATATCGCTCCATCGCCTTCTATCGGAGCGACGCTGAAAAGCAGATCATTGAAAAAGAAATGAAGGAACTGAGCGCGTCAGGTAAGTACAGCAAACCATTAGCAACGCAGGTGGTTCCTTTCACAAAATTCTGGGAAGCCGAAGCCTATCACCAGAATTATATTGAACACAACCCGAACAGTGGTTATGTTCAATACGTGTCTATCCCTGAGATCAAAGAATTTCAAAAGCAATACCCGCAACTGGTAAAGCCCGATCATATTTTTTAATGTTGGAAAAAATTTTAAAGTAACAACGAAGCCAGAATATAGTCCGCCATAAGGATCAGGATACAGCTCACGATCACCGCAGTTGTACTCGCGCGGCCAATTTCAAACGAGCCGCCTTTTACGTAGTATCCAAAATAAGCAGACACGCTGCTTATAATAAATGAGAAAGTGTACGCTTTATACATTGCAAAGGCAATATTGTGAAGATTCAACTCCAGCCGAAGCCCAATGTCGAAAGTTTCCGTTGATAAAATACCAGACAGGCTGCCGGCCATTCGCCCGCCCCAGATTGCGAGTCCAATTGAAATAACGATCAATGCGGGAATCACCAAAAAGGCTCCCGCGATCTTTGGCAGGATAAGATAATTGCGCGTGTTGATGCCCATGATCTCAAGAGCATCGATCTGTTCTGAAACGCGCATGTTTCCAAGTTCACTCGCGATCTTACTTCCCACCACGCCTGCCAGTACGATACATACCAATGTTGGTGAAAGTTCGAGTACGATCGTATCTCTCACAACCTGCGAAATCGTTGCTTTCGGGATCAGCGGGCTTACGAGCTGATACGCAGTTTGCACCGTTGTTACCGCACCAAGAAAAACTGAAATGATCACCACAATAGGGAGAGAGCCGATGCCAATTTCAGCTGACTGGTGCATAAATTCTTTCCAATACATTCTGAAATTCTCCGGGCGTGTAAACATGCCCCTGATCATCAAAAGATACCGACCAATATGCGTGAGGAGTTTCGACATTTATAGGTGCAATATTAGGAGTTTCCCG
>DASQJI010000364.1:0-16711 GCA_035631175.1 Parafilimonas sp. | reverse complement strand
AAACCGCAACAAGCGCCGGGACCACCCGTGTAAGGGAAGTTCAGGATATCGCCATAGTTACCATTTGGATCACCACCCCAGTCTACAGAAGAACCGTCCTGAACAGAAGTTTGTGCAGCGAAAACTGATTCCGGACCATTTTTCTGCGCAGGGTTAAAGTTTGAGTAATCGTTGGGCACTAATGCGTATTTTTCTCCTTTCGCTGTCACGCCGTTCTGAATTATGTCCTGCAGTAAAGGATAAGCAGCTGACAGTTTGTGTTCGAACATGTATGCTTTCGCCAACATCGCCTTCGCTGCCCAGCTATTTGCTCTTCCCACATCGCTGCCCCAGGTAGCGGGCAAATTTGCAACGGCGTAGTTCAAATCCTCTTCGATCATTTCCCACACATGAGCGTCGTTATCCTTATTGGTTACATTGGTATTTGCCGGATTTACGTTCTCATCAACGTAGATTATGTGGCCGAATACCTTCTGCAATTCCATGTGATAAAAAGCGCGCAGAAAACGAGCCTGACCTGCGATTGCCGGAGTATCTGATGCATGTACGTCCGAGACATCTGTAGCAGCACGCATTACTCTCAAAACGTCGTTGCAGCGTTGTGCACCCGCGAAACAAACGCTCCACTTTTGAGGGATAGCGCCGTTTGATGGCACTACCGATACCCAGTTTTCAAATGGGGCCACCACTTCCACGTCGCTTGCGTCCGAACCTTTATAGGCGTCGTCGCTCGCTACCCCGCCATACGTCCAGTTTGACTGACCGGACGCAAACCCATCGCCGGACGCACCCTCTCCATCAGCCAAAGAATATGCGCCAATCAATAAGCCCTGCACCCCTGCCATGTTTGCCATGATCTGCGGATTCAAAGTGCCGATCGGCGGCTTGTCCAAAAACTTGTCACTACACGCAGCAAGCACGAGGCCGACGACAACCACCGCAAGCCCGGAAGCAATTAAGAATTTATAATTCGTCTTTTTCATATTCTGATTTGTTACAAATTAAAAATTAAGATTAACGCCAAAAAGATACGTTGGAGTATGTGGATAATTACCCTGATCGATGCCATAAGTGCCTCTATCGCGCAGCGTAGTAATATTTCCGTTGGAATCCGGAGGCGTGGTCAACTCAGGATCTAATCCATTATAACCGGTTATTGTAAATATGTTTGCAGCCTGCGCATAAATACGGAGCCGGTCTATTCCAAATCTTGAAAGCGTTGCTGACGGGATGGTGTATCCGATCTGTATCTGTTTGCAGCGAAAATAAGAGCCGTCGCTGATAAAATAACTGTTAGTTTCTGCATCAGTGCTGAAACCACCTGTGTTAAGCATTTTTGGTATCGTTGAACCTGTGTTCTCAGTTGTCCATGAATTCACTGCAACTTCCCTTCTTATACCACCTTTGAAGAAATCTGGAAAATCTGTGAAGTACAAGGTTTGATTGAAGATGTCATTGCCTTGCGAACCGAAGAAGAACGCGGAGAAATCAAATCCCTTATAGCTTGCCGACAGATTCAGACCATAAGTGAAGTCCGGATTTGGATCACCGATGTAGGTTTTGTCAGCGTCATTTATAACATTATCTCCATTCACATCCCTGTATTTAAACACTCCCGGCTCAGCGTCCGTTTGTGTCGGGGATTTGTCAACATCCTCCTGGCTCTGGAACAACCCGATCACCTGGTATCCGTAGAACGCACCGTATGGATGCCCTACCTCATTACGCTGAATCACGACATTTCTGACAGTCGGCCCGTTAAAGTATCCTGAACCCGGTATTTCAAGTATCTTGTTTTTATACGAGGTAAATATGCCGGTTATGTCAAACCTAAAGTCTTTTCCTGCCGTTCCGTGATATGTGACGTTGGCATCAATGCCTGTGCTTTGGTTGGTGGCAATATTTATATACGGCAGATCTGCATCGCCCGTGAATATCCTGTCCCATTCAACGCCCTGGGCCGGATACAACAGCTTTTGAACTTTCTTTTTATACCATTCAACAGTGAAATCGAGCTTTTTCTTAAGGATGGTTGCGTCTATACCAACATTAGAAATAATATCTCCCTCCCATGTCGTTGGTGGATTACCAACGTTACTCTTATAAAATCCTGCATATGGTGTCGTGCTGTTTCCGAAGATATCGTAAGCTGATTTACCCAGCCTTGTTGCATAAAGATCATACGGATTAGTCGCAGCGACGTCGCCGAATGTACCGAGTTTACCCCAGCTGTACCTCAATTTCAGATCATCGATGAATGTTACACCTTTGAAGAAATTTTCCTGCGATATCCGCCAGGCCGCGGAAACTCCCGGGAACCATCCGAACCTTTGGTCCGGCGCAAATACTGACGTTCCGTCTCTCCGCAAACTAGCATTAACAAGGTACTTCCCGCGGTATCCGTATTCTAATTTGCCGATATAAGACCAGATCGTTGTCTCACCGGCACCACCTGCATTCGATTGCGCACCAGTACCGCTATTGAGGGTCCAATAATCCGGATCTTCTGAGAAGTAGGTACTACGTGTACCTGATTCGTACCGGTAATAGTTGTCAACCGCTTCCGTACCTACCAGTAATCTTAGACTGTGGTCGTTTCCGAATACGTTTGCGTAGCTCAATGTATTTGTAAACGTCCAACTGGTAGTAGTTGAAGCGCCTTCTGTAAAGGAGTTAGAACCTGTATTTCCTTCTGCGTTTTCGTAAGGAACAAAATTAAAATTGTAGTAGTAGTTGTTATCTGTTAGCCCACCAAAGCTCGTACGCGCCGTGAAGTGCTTTAACAAATCAACTTCAGCATACACATTTCCCTGGAGAACCCAGTCCTGTGTATGATTGTCTTTGGTACGATAAATATCAGCATATGGATTGCTCGAGTTACCAAGATCCTGCGATTTCGTACCTCCAAAATTTCCCATTATATCATATACCGGAATGATTGCATCTTCACGAAAAGCAACACTGAAGGGGCTTCCTTCACCCTGGTTGCCGTACCTTGGATTTTGCTTGTAGTACAGGTAAGCATTTTCACCGATGCGTATGACGTTCTTTATATTGAACTGCGTGTTAGCCCGGAGAGAGTATCTCTTTAGATACTGGAAATCTGCAATTCCCTGCTGGTTAAGATAGTTCGCGGAGAAATAGTACGAGCTTTTGTCCGATCCGGAGCTTACCGAGATGTTATAGCTTTGCGTCGGCGCACTCCTTGTAATGACATCATACCAGTTTGTCCCTTCTTTATTTGCCCTGGTTATCTGGGCAGAATTGATATCATAGTATTTCGGGTCAACAACGGAATCGCGCGGACAATTACAGAGCGTGTATCCGTAATTTACCAAATCACTATCCGCATTCATCCATGTAAGCGTCTGGATATAATCGGGTATCGCCGGATTATTCCCAGTTCCATACTGTTTACTGCCCCAGTCCGCATCGCCTGGATTTACTCCACTGTTCAAATTTTGTTGCCATTTCGCATTTGCTTCCTCCTGGGTGTTCGCCATATCATAGCCGGGACCCGGAGTTGTTACACCATAATACGCATCAAAGCTAACCTTCGGCTTGCCTGATCCTTTCCTGGTAGTAACTATGATAACTCCGTTTGCACCAGCCACACCATAAATAGCAGCTGCTGCATCCTTCAATACCTGGATCGATTCGATATCTTGTGTATTAATATCATGGAGTTCGCCACGGATTCCATCCACCAGGATCAGTGGCTGGTTATTACCAAACGTCGTCACACCGCGGATGCGGATATCGCTTGCTCCGCCGGGCTGTCCGGAGCTAATGATGGTAAGGCCGGATGCGCGTCCCTGTAAAGCTTCCTCACCCGTTCCAACTGGCAGCTGTTTCATGTCCTTCACATTTACCACAGATACGGCACCGGTAATTTCCTTTTTCTTTTGGGCTGTATACCCTGTCACCACAATTTCGTCAAGCGACGATGTTTTTTCTTTCAGCGATACTGCAACGGTGCCTGATTCACCAGAAATTTCCACATCATCAAAGCCGACCGAAGAAACTACTAATGTGGATCTGCCGCCCGGCATTGTGATGCTAAAAGTACCGTCGGCATTTGTAAGTGTGGCCACGGTTGTGCCTTTCACAGTCACGGTTGCAAATCCAATAGGCGAATTGTCTTTGGCATTCGTCACTTTTCCGGTGACTGTTTTTTGAGCAAACAATCCTGTGCAACAAAACAATAGAACAAGCACAGCGCAAAAACGCATGCTCACGCAATCGATTTTTTGTCTCATAAGAATTTTTAAAAAGAGGTTATAAATAATAAATAAGGACAGCCGAAATTAACAATTCATTGCACAGAACTACAAAAAAATGTAAAAAAAATTTAATGTGTTTTTTTTACACATTTGGTCGTATTGTTTTCAGTATCAATGCTTACAATTGTTAGCCTGAATTAGAGACAGCCATAACAGCAGCGGCAACCGTGTCTCTTTTTGTTAAAGAAGTGCAATCAATCCAAATTATTGATTGGTCTTTTTTGAACCAGGTGAGCTGCCTTTTTGCATATTGCCGGGTGTTAGATCGGATACGGTTTATCGCCTGCTCTAACGATATTTCGCCGTCCAAAAAGCTGAAGACTTCATTGTAACCGACCGTTTGGAGCGCATTCAGATTGCGATATGGTACCATCATGCGCACCTCATTAACCAAACCGGCTGCGATCATCGCGTCAACCCGGCCATCGATGTTTGAAACCAACTTTTCTTTGGACAAATGTATGCCCAGCTTGATCGTGCGGAATGGCCGCGCTTTTTTTTGGCTCGTTCTAAAGGAACTAATGGAACGCCCGGCTGAAATCATCACTTCAAGAGCGCGCATCAACCGCTGCGGATTTTTGTGCTCGCCCAACAGAAAAAACGCCGGATCTTTTTCCCGCACCTCGTTTTGTAACCAGTTTAATCCATTTTTGTTGTACGAGTCGACGATGCTGCGGCGAACTGCGACATCTACCGCCGGGATGTCGTCAAGTCCCTCGCAAAATGCTTTTATGTACAGACCCGTTCCGCCAACCATTATCGCGGTGTCTTTTTTTTTGAATATCTCGGAAGCAGCATTCAGGGCATAATCCTCAAAGGATTGTGCATTCACATCGTCGTGTATAGAATGTGAATCGATAAAGTAGTGTTTGATAGACTGAAGCGCCTCGGGTGCAGGTTTAGCAACGCCGATATTTAACTCCCGGTAGCATTGTCTCGAATCGGCAGAGATTATATCTGTATTAAAGTGAGCAGCAAGCTCCAGTGAAAGTTCCGTTTTGCCCGATGCAGTGGGGCCAACTATAATAATAACGGTTTTCGTTTTTTGCACTGCTTATATCAAAACATAACTGGTTACGTCGCTCTCTGTAATGGTTTTGCCTGAAAGAATAACGAGTCTCTCCACCACATTACGCAACTCGCGAATATTGCCGGTCCAACTGTGACGCTGTAAAGCCTCCACTGCTTTTTTGTCGATGCTTTTTTTCGCCTGGCCGTAATCTTCCGCAATATCTTCCAGGAATCTATCGATGAGCAGCGGAATGTCTTCCTTCCGTTCATTCAACGATGGCACATGAATAAGTATAACATTTAAACGATGATAAAGGTCAAGCCGGAAAGTCTTCTCATCCACTTCTTTCAGCAAATTTTTGTTGGTCGCCGCGATCACTCTTACGTCCACATTAATTTCCCTGTCACCGCCGACGCGCGTTATTTTTCCCTCCTGCAGTGCCCGTAAAACTTTCGCCTGCGCGCTCAGGCTCATATCGCCGACCTCATCGAGGAAAAGCGTTCCGCCGTTTGCAAGCTCGATTTTTCCGATGCGCTGTTTTATTGCCGATGTAAACGAGCCTTTCTCATGGCCAAATAATTCGCTTTCTATTAATTCAGACGGTATCGCTGCGCAGTTCACTTCCACCATGCTTTGTTCTGCCCGCTTACTTTTTGTGTGCAACCATCGTGCAACCAGTTCCTTTCCCACCCCATTTTCGCCGGTTATTAAAACGCGGGCATCTGTCGGCGCTACTTTTTCAATGGTCTCTTTTATTTTCTTCATGGCATCACTCTCACCGATCATTTCCTGCACTCGATTGATCTTTTTCTTCAGGACTTTTGTTTCCCTGCTCAGCGAATTTCTATCAAGCGCATTGCGGATGGTGATGAGCAAACGATTCAGGTCCGGCGGCTTGGCCACATAATCGTAAGCACCTTTTTTTACTGCATCAACAGCAGTCTCAATGGTGCCATGCCCGCTTATCATGATGACGGGGATATCGGGATTGTATTCGCCAGCTTTCACCAAAAATTCTATTCCATCTGTCCTGGGCATTTTGATATCACACAAGACGACATCATAATTTTTTTCAGAGAACATTTTCAAACCTTCGTCGCCATCGCTGGCCTCTTCCACTTTAAAGCCTTCATAAGAAAGGATCTCATTCAACGTCTTACGGATCGAACGTTCATCATCAATGATCAAAATACTTCCCGAATTTTTTGCCATTAACAATCGTTTAAGCGGCAAAAATAACAAACATCAGCGCATAGCCCTTTACACATATTTTCAAAAAGCCTGATCTCAGATAAAGTAAGCTGTTTCAAACATGAATTTGACGAAAGCCCAGCACAAACGTGCTCTTGAAATCGTGTTTGTAAAATTTGGAGATAAATTTGTTCTGTAAGTGAGAACGGTGTGACGCTTTTGAAGAGTGTGACCGATACAACGCTTAAATTTTTACATTATGCAATGGAGAGGCCGCCGGGAAAGCGGAAATATAGAAGACCGACGCGGTATCACCGGCGGTCATGTTGCCTTTGGCGGCATCGGCGGAATGATCATCGCCGCAATTGTTTATTTTTTGGGAGGTAATCCAAGCGATGTTGTACAACCACAACAGGACAGAACTTCCACAAACAGTTATTCGGACAATGCAAACGATACGCTGAAAGACTACATCGGCGTTGTTTTGGCCGACACGGAAGATGTTTGGGATTCCCTTTTCAACAGCATGCATCAGCAATATGTTAAACCTACGCTGGTGCTGTTTTCCGGCGAAACGGATGCCGGTTGCGGCTACGCAAGTTCTGCAACAGGACCATTTTATTGCCCCTCAGACCAAAAGGTGTATATAGATCTCTCTTTTGCCAATGAACTTACGAGTCGCTTTGGTGCATCCAACGGCGATTTTGCGATGGCATATGTACTTGCGCATGAAGTGGGACATCACGTTCAAAATTTGCTGGGCATTACAGAAAAGATGGACAGAATGCGCTCCCAGGTAAGTGAGTCAGAATACAATAAACTAAGCGTTAAACTCGAATTGCAGGCAGATTTTCTTGCAGGCGTTTGGGCCCATTACAATCAGCAGATGAAGCATGTGCTCGACGCTGGTGATATTGATGAAGCGTTAAGTGCGGCGAATGCCGTGGGCGACGATCGCCTGCAAAAAGAAATGCAGGGGCGTGTTGTGCCCGACTCTTTTACTCATGGCACTAGCGAACAACGCATGTACTGGTTTAAAAAAGGTTATTCAACCGGCGATCTGAACCAGGGTGATACGTTTGGTGATGGAAGTTTGTGACGTATGCAGGTGCAGGTTGCAGGTAAGCCAGCAAGCATTCACGTGGTCTTAAGCATTGTTTAGCCTTGACAATCTCTCCGTCCATGAAAAATTTTTTTGAATACTTCTTTGGTACAGGTCATCGCTCCATCCCGAATTCTACCCGCAATGGCTTAGCGGGATCCCTGCCTGGCGCCCGACAGGTTTTTGTGTTTACTTGTTTTTTATTTTGTCAAAACCATTTGTTTTGTTGCGATCGTTTTGCCGTCAACAAAAAGTGTGTACATGAAAGTGCCTGATGACAATGAACCTGCATCAATTGTTACAGTTCCATTGCCGTGAGGTAAGTTGCTGAATTGCTTTACCAGTTTTCCTGAAGCATCCGTTAATACGATCAATGCATTCACCGCAGAAGATGGAATGTAAAACCGAATGATGGTCGATTGATCGAAAGGATTTGGCATGTTTTGCTGCAATTGCGCCGCATCATTTCCTTTCAAACTTGAATTTTGAATTGCCGATGTGGATTGATAATTGGTATAGCATTCGCTCATGGCAGTTTGCATTTGCGAAAGCGCGTTTTTCAGATTATCGACCTGTTGCTGTAAATCAGTATTTATTTTTTGTTGCGTTTCCGTTTGTTGTTTGAGCGATTCGTTCTGTGATGACAACTCCTGCACAGCTTTTGTGAGCAATGGAATAAAGCTAATGTAGTTTACCGCGAGGAATCCAGTTGTTCCCTTAAGTTTGGGTTCGTTTTTTCTGGTGTCATCAATTTTTAGGGCTGTGATGCCTGCCACCAGGTTTGGAAAAACTTTTTGTACATCCTGGGCAAGAAATCCAAATTGATGCGATAGTGGAAGGTTTAATTTATTTTGTTTTGCCACATCCTGGTCAAAATCGAATTCTTTAACCGGCAATAGCTTTATTCGTGTTAGCACATCATTTAGTTGTTTAATATTCTTTTTCAGTTTTGCATCTGAAGAAGAATACACGCCGCCATATACGGCAATGCTACCATTGAAATCACCTGCTATACCATTTTGGCCACCATCGCCAAGTACACCATAATTCGCGTTGAAGGTGAAGACAGAGCCCGGAGGTGCAACCTGGTATGTTGAACCATTTGCATAACCATACACACCAATGTTTATATCTGAAGAAGTAGCCCCGGTTGATTCCCCGTAAACGCCCCAACCACCACCCTTATCTGTTGTTGCGTTTATTGTGATGCCTCCGCCTGAACCGGTGTAATGATTCTCTGCGTATATCGAATAATATTTACTACCCCCATTTACCGTTAATTGGGAAATTGAAGTTGGTGATGTAGTTCCGATTCCAACGTTCTGCGCGGTGCCGCCAAGTATGACAGCATTGTTACTGGCTGTAGATAAAGAGTTACCAATCACTATCGAATTACTAATGCCGTTGGAAACAGTGCTTCCTTGTCCAACGCAAATATTACCGTTTCCTGTTTGGCTTCCTATTCCAGCATTCTTACCGATAAAAATATTGTTACTTCCTGCTGTGTTATCAGAGCCTGCGTGGTCTCCGTTAGCAACGTTATAATTCCCTGTTGTATTTGAATAAAGCGAATTAAATCCAATTGCAGTATTATTTCCGCCACCGGTATTTGTGTACATAGCACGTTGGCCAACGGCCGTATTTGAAAAACCGTTGTTTGCGGATAAGGCACTCACTCCGACTGCAACATTATAACCTCCGGTAGTATTTGAATACATGGCACCGCCGCCGATGGCAGTATTTTGATAGCCGCCGGTGTTCGAATGAAGCGCCTGGTATCCAAATGCCTGATTCCCTGCTGCGGCGCTGTTCGTTCCCAGGACCTGGTAACCGAAACCTGTACTGTTGCTTGAATTGTAATCGAGGTAGGCGGATAATTGATTGTTCACTTTTATCAGGAATGGCTGCGCATCTGTCGTACCTATAAAATTCGTTGAAGGGTTAGTACCGCTGTTACCTGTCAGCGACCACCCTTTGCTCTTTTGTGTAACGGCTGTCCATGCGCTTCCGCTGTAGTAATAAAATCCGGAAGTATGATCCGACTGATAAATTAATAAACCGGTTGCGGGCGTCGCAATCGCGTTGCGCTGCGTTTGCGTCATCCGCGGGATCAATAAGCCTTTTACAGTCGACTTTATTTCAAGCAACGATGAAGCATCGGGCGTCGTGGTGCCAATGCCAACTGCGCCGTTTGAAGGAAATGTGTTTTGTGCGCGGCCGGCGAACTGAAGAAACAAAAGGCTGCTAAGAATAAGTGTAGTGGTTTTCATGACTGATATTTTTAAATAAAAAAAAGCTCGTGTATCCATTTGATCCATTGCGATATTCCGTATTCAAATGATTCGAATTTGTCTCTTTTCATTTTGTCAGAATCATTTGCTTCGTTGCAGTGCTTTTCCCATCAATTACGAGTGTGTACATATACGTGCCTGATGATAATGAACCGCCTTCAATTGTTATGCTTCCGTTCCCATTCGATAGTGCGCTGAATTGTTTAACCTGCTTTCCGTTCACATCACTCACAACGATCGCTGCGTTTTTTGCCCCGGAGGGGATGTAATATTTTATATAGGCGGAGCGATTAAAAGGATTCGGAACGTTTTGTTCAAGCGCAGGCTGATCAGAAATTTTTGAAAACGGTTCGTTGTCGGCGTCCGCCTGCATCGCCGAAGAAAAGCTGCTGCAGCACTGGCTCATCGCATTCTCGATGAGACTGATTTTGTTTGACAGCGCATTCAATTTATCGCTGAGCGCCTGGTTATTTTGTTTAAGAGAATCGTTTTGTTTTGAAAGCTCCTGCACCGCTTTCACCAATGGCACAACAAATTCGCTGTAACGCAATCCATAAAAATCCTTATCATTTTTTGGCGCATCAACGCCGTCAAAATCGTAATTCATTTTTTTTGCGACTGCTTCCACATCCTGCGCAATAAAACCCGTGTGTACCTTGTTTTCCTGGAAAGAATTATCAGGTAAATTTTTTGAATTACCGGCGATTTCTTTTTTGTCTTCCCCCTTGCTTTTCTTCAAATTCGAAAGATCAAGTGTGTATGTTACAGGTTTCAATTGATTTATGAATGCGAGCCCGGGAACATTTTGCTTAATATTTTTCTTGAAACGACCATCACTAAAAGTGGTCCATCCCACTTGCCCGCCGATAGAAGTAACAGCCGTATTCCCGATCCACACCTGGTTGGAAGCGGTAGGTGTTACATTAAACCCGATGCCTGTTGTATTGGTATAACCCGAAAAAGCAGGTCCTGCCTGGTATCCTACGTTCGTGGATCCGCTGCCGTTTGCTACAAGCCAGCCAGCCTGGTAGCCAATGGCTACATTGCTCGGCGCATTATCATAATACCCGGCACGCCATCCAAAATAACTGTTGGTGCTGTTTTGTGTAGTGTACCCCGCTTTTGATCCTACAGCAGTATTATAAGATGCGGCTGTTGAATTATACAAAGCCGAATCACCCACTGCTACCAAATTCGATGCAGTTTGATTTGAATGAAGAGCATTGGTGCCGACGGCCACATTGCTGAAGCCTGTGGTGTTTAGAAAAAGAGCAAAATCGCCATCGGCCGTATTCTCATTTCCTGATCGGTTAAATTCAAGTGCTGCGGCCCCGGTGGCTGTATTGTATTTTCCGGTTGTATCGAGTAAAAGAGCATTTATGCCAATGGCCGTATTATCTTCACCTGTTGTGTTGTTTCCAAGAGCAGAATACCCGTTTGCAGTATTAGAAGAGCCGGTTGTATTAAAGGCGAGGGCTTGCCAGCCTGTAGCTGTATTATAATATCCGCCTATGTTAGAGTACAACGCAGCATCCCCAATCGCAGTGTTATAAGAACCGCCGGTGTTACTTGTAAGTGCGAAAGAACCAATTGCAACATTTTTGTTTCCTGAAGTATTACTATGGAGGGCCTGGTAGCCTAACGCTGCATTGCGCGCATTAGTGGTGTTGGACAACGCACCGCTGCCAACGGCAGTACTAAAATAGCTTGAATTTGAACCCGCATTTTGACCTACAAAAGTGTTCATCGTATCATTATACATGATCGGAATCGAGCCTTGATAAAGTTTGCCCTTGAAAAAAATATTACGGTAATTCAAACTGCTACTGCCCAAATTAATTGAACTGTCTGCTCCAGGCAACAGGTCAACATTGAGCCCTGTCGGTGCGGTTAAATTGGATAAACTTTTGTTTACACCCTTGGGAGAAACAGCGGTCCATTTACCTCCGTCATAATAATAAAAACCAGGAGTGTTGTTTGTTTGATAGACCATCAATCCGGCTGCCGGAGATCCAATCGCGTTGCGCTGCGTTTGCGTCATGCGCGGGATGAGTAATCCTCGCGACGTTGATTTTATTTCAAGCAATGACGACACATCGGGAGTTGTGGTTCCAATCCCCGCTGCGCCGGTAGACGGGAATGTATTTTGTGCAAAGGAAATCGTCGCGAAAACAGAAAACAAGATAACCAGGCAAAGTAGCTGTGCGTTTTTCATAAAGAATTTTACCCGAAACTACTTCGGCTGAACGCGGTTGTCAATCACATAAACACGTGATTTTTCAGATGAATGATGAGTAATGAATAATGAGTGAGACGTAAAACGTAAAAGGTAAAAGATCAAAATCAAACCTCGAACAATAAGCTTAACCTCAAACATAGAACTTCTCTCAACTGTCAACCGTCATCTTCTTCTCTTAAATAAGCCTCTGATTGATCGCCTTCACCACCGCCTCGCTCTTCGAATGCACATGCAGTTTTTCATAGATATTTTTGATGTGGGAGTTTACGGTATCAATGGAAATGAAACAATCGGCGGCGATCATCTTGTAGCTCCTGCCCTTTACAAGCAAAGACAGGATTTCTTTTTCTCTGTCTGACAGGTCGATCTTTTCCGCGTTTGTTTCCTGCGTTTGAATACGAAACATCTTTAAAACTTTTTCCGCGATGGAAGGCGTCATCGGCGCCCCGCCGTTATACGTCTCGCGAATGGCTTCAATGATCTTCGCCGGCGCGGCCTTTTTTAAAATATAGCCGGAAGCGCCCGCACGTATGGCTGCAAAAATCTTATCGTTGTCATCGAACACAGTTTGCATCAGGACGCGTACCGACGGAAGTTTTTCATGAATCGCGCTAACGGCATCAATGCCGTTCATTCCCGGGAGATCAATATCCATGATAATTACATCCGGTTTCGACTTTGTAATTTTTCGTTCCAGCTGGTTAGCATCAGCAAACGCGCCGGTACAATGCAAACCACCGGCGTTATCGATAAGCTGGCTTAAGCTTTCGCGCAGCTGATCGTTATCTTCAAACACTGCCACATTTATTTCATTTGATGAAGGTTCTGCTGACATATCTTCTTCACAAAAAAAATCAAGTATGGGCAGGTGGGCAATCACATAAACACGTGATTTTACCACCTGCTAAACCGGGAAATCAAGAACTATTGTTGTGCCGTTGCCGGGAGCGGAAACAAGTTTCATATTGCCCCCCAGCTCAGCTGCACGTTTTTGCATTGTTGACATTCCATTGCCCTTGTGATCTATCGTTGTATCAAAACCTTTTCCATCGTCGGCAATTTGCAAACTTATTTTTTGCTGGCTGCAGGATATCAAAATCTCAACACGATCGGCGCCGCTATATTTCGCGCAGTTATTTATCGCCTCCTTAAAAAATAAATAAAAATCCTTTCTCTTCTCCATCGGCAGCATCCGGGATGAAAGCGATTCATCGCTGTTGAAATTTACCTCTATGTTTTTCGATTCGAGTACTTCTGCAGCAAATTGCGACATGTGCTGAATGATATTTACAAACCGGTCGTTCTTTGGATTGATCGCCCAGACGATATCACTCATATTCTCCTGCATCAATGAAGTGTTCCTGCTGATGCTTTCCAGGTAAGCTGCCACCCGCGACGTATCTTGTTTTGCAAGCTCACTGAGAATTGAAATACTGCTGAGCGTGCTGCCGATATCATCATGAAGATCGCCGGCAATTTTGTCGCGGATCGATTGAGATAAAATACGCTTTTCAAAATTGCTGCGTAGCCTGAGGTAAATAAACGAAAAAACGAGAGACAAAAACAGAACAATGCATGCGATCCAAAACCATGCGGTTCGCCAAAAAGGAGCAAGGATGCTGATCTCAAGAGGCGTGGTCGTTTCCTGCCAGTTGCCACCTTTTACACGTGCCTTTATTTTGAAAACATAATCGCCTGGTTGCAGCTGGCTATAACTCGCAAAGTGATGATTCCCTAAATAACTCCAGCTCTTATCAGCACCTTCCAGCTTGCAGGCATATTCAGTTTCTGAACCGTTGAGAAAATTAGGAGCAGAAAATGCGAAGGAGAGATAGTTACGGGAATAAGGTATTGCTAATTTTTTGTTTAGGCTGACCGGCTCCTCTCTGCCCATTACCTGCAATGAAGTCACCACCGGGTTAATGGGGGGAATAACCTTGATTGCCTGACGCGGATTAAAGTATATCACCCGGCGGTCGGTGCAGAAAAACATTGTTTCAGACGCTGGATCATAAAACGGATTTTCCAAATCTTCACCGGGCAAACCATCGACAGTATTATATGTGGTGATCGCCTTCGACGAAACATTCAATTCTGCAAGTGCCCCTTCAAATCCCATCCAAACATGACCTGCATCATCAGCGATGATGCTTTTAACGAAATTAGAAGGCAAACCCTCTTTGCGCGTGAATACCCTGTAAGAATTACCCGGTTCGTTGTATTGAAAAAGGCCCGCACTTGTTGAGATCCATAAATTTTGCCCGTCGCTTGTGATGCCGGAAACAGCGGCGTTTGAAATAGAATTTCCGTGCGAAGACGGAATCGGCACAAACCTGTTCTGCATTTTATCAAACATGGCAAGGCCGCCTTTGTCATAACCCATCCAAATATTTCCTTTAGCATCTTCTGCAGCATAGCTAAGATGCCTTAGAGGGCAATAATTTTTTCCTGTGTCCCTTTGGCTATAGACGGAAAAGCTGTTGTTGCTGGTGCGCCAGCAAACAATGCCTCGCTCATTCACTAATCCCATCCAGATATTTTTTTCGTGGTCTTCATAAAAAGAAACAACACCCGACGAATCAAGTTCCGAAGGATGGGGCATGGAAGGAGTTGAAAAGAAAAGCCTGTTATTTTTAAACGCGAGGATCTCCACATCGCGGTGCCGGGAAACGAGCCATTTGTCTGCAAAAGGAGCAGCTGACGAATAGTAAACACCTTCCCAATTTTTTTTGCCCGGATCAAAAAAATAAGTAGACTCATTCGTTTCCAACTTCGTACGCATTATCCCGTTTGACATAAATGTGAACAAAGCGTTGTGCTTAAAGAAAGTTTGATGAATGATCGATTTTTGAGCAATTGAATCAGTAGGAATGTCAAAAGTCAATTGCTTAAAAAATGAGCTATTGGCGAGCAACTCGTCGACGCCCCCGAATGTGCTGATCCAAATATTTCCGTATAGGTCCTTTGTAATATTGGAAACGTTGTCGGAAGAGAGAGAATTGTTTTCTCCATAATGCTGACTGTGGCCGGTACGGATGTCTAATTCGAAAACACCATTGAAGTGCGTTGCAATCCACACTTTTTCATTTTGTTCAATGACACCGCTGTAAAACGGTATGATTTGTTTTGAGAGTTCAAACGAGCCGATAAACTGAAATGATGAAGTGAGGTGAACAAGGATGTGTTCGCTTTCTATCATCCAAACCGAACCATGCGAAAAGCACAGCAGTTCCGCATGATCATAATGCCGGTTGATGTTCTTCAATTTTTGATTTTCAGAACTGTCTATCAAATTTGTCGTCGCATCAATTCTGAAGATTGAGCTGCTATCGTTGAACCAAACGTCATGATCAACGTCCTCTCCGCATATGAACGTAACGGATGGCCCGTTAAGATTTTTGCTGTTCGTACTGTCACGCAGGTTCCAGGTGTGAAGCAGGTGAAAATGTGGATCAAATTTTCTTATGCGAACACGTTCATTGACCCAAATATTTTTTTCCGCGTCTACGAAAAGATCAGGAGCTACGTTGCCAAATCCCGTAAATGAATTTTTATACGCGACGGAAAATTGTTTCGTGTCCCATGAAAATTTAATTATACCGGCTTTCGCAGCAAGAAGAATATTATGATCTGCATCTTCCGCAACGCCTGAAACTGTATTACTGTTCGCCTGCGCCGGGACGTAATCGCTCAGGTAGTATTGTTTCATTGTTTGCCCATCATACATATTCAATCCATCCTGCGTCCCTATCCATAGAAAGCCACGACTATCCTGGATTATTTTGCCGGCGTTATTGCTGGTGAGCCCATCGGCCGAGGTAATGTGGCGAAATGAAAAGTTATTTTGCGCAAGGGCAACGTCTATCCAAAAAAAAAGCAGCGGAGTTGAAAAAAAATATTTCAGCAAATCGGCAGCAGAAGATCTTTTCCAAAACGCGCTGAACAAAATCATAACCATGATTTGAAACCAGCTTGCATAATTGCTCGCTTAACAAAATTATCAGAATAAATAAAAAGCCACCTGCAAATTCCGGCAGATGGCTTGATGATTCCATTTGTTCGTTGTTTAACCTGCGGTCTTTGGCTTCATATATTTTTCAAGGAACTCAAGTGCTCTTTTATCTGTCGTGACCAGGTTTTCCTTTTTCACGAATCCGTGGCCTTCGTCCGGATATATTACATATTCAACCGGGACGCCATTTTTCTTCACGCCTTCCACGATCTCATCGCTTTCAACTTTCAATACGCGTACATCGTTTGCGCCCTGGAAGACAATCAAAGGCTTCGTTATTTTCTGGTAATTGTACAAAGCAGAGGTATTCTTGAGCATTATGCTGTCGGCCGTATTTGGATCTCCCATTTCATCGTATAAAGCTTTTTTGAATGATTCCCAATACGGCGGAATGTTGCGCAGCGTGCGTAACCAATTCGCAACGCCATAAAGATCCACACCAGCCTTGAATTCATCCGGATAAAAACACAACGCGTTCAACACCATGCAACCACCGTAGCTTCCTCCATAAATGCCAATCGCATTGCTGTCGATATAGTCCTGTTCCGCGAGCCATTTTTTACCCCACACACAATCTTTTA
>DASQJI010000363.1:0-3009 GCA_035631175.1 Parafilimonas sp. | reverse complement strand
ATGATGCGTGAGGCGGTTGCAAAAAAACAGGCACATCCGGCCAATCTCGCTTTGCTTGAAGACCGCGTTGCAATCCGGGAAGGAAGAAAGCAGATCTATGGCAGCCAGGTAGCCACCGATACCACGACCGGAAAAAATTTTTTGTTGCCGTTGGAGGATCCAGACAATGTCGATGCGAGAAGAGCGTCGGTAGGGTTGGGCCCTTTGGCTGATTATTTGAAAAGTTTCGACGTGGAATGGGACGTAGACGAATATAAAAAGCAACTCGCTGAAAAGGAAGGGAAAAAGGAGTGAGACGGAGTGTACCGGCTGAAGATGGAAATGAAGTGCGAGATTTAGGAATAAAAATTCAAGAAACAAATATCAAGATCCAAAGAAATTAAAATGACAAAACTTTAAAAGCGTCGCCAATTCAGAAAGCAAATCAAGCGCAGAATAAAAATTCAAGAAACAAATATCAAGATCCAAATAAATAAAAAATGAAAAACTCCGAAGCTGTCTCCCTGGAGCAGAAACTTCAGAAAGAAAATCACCAGGGAGAATAAAATTCAAGAAACAAATCACAAGATCTAAATAAATTAAAAAAAAGGAAACTCAAAACCGTCTACGTAGTAAGCATTGTGAAATCTGAAATCTGCAATCTGCAATCTGCAATCTGAAATCGCCAATCTGCAATCGAAAAAATTCCTTCACGGCAAATTTTAATCTGAAATAAAATTTCTATCTTACCTGCCAGTAAAATCCATTCCTGGAATGCCTGCTGCATTTCCCTCCCATTTTTAAATAAATAGTTTAACCAATAAAAACCAAAAAATGAGAACACTCTTACTATTCGTTCTTCTCGGCATTTGCGTGAATCTTCACGCTCAGTACTTTCAACGGTACTTCAACGAGGTCGTTACTGCTCCGCCGAAAAGGGTGGAGGCCTTTAGTGACGGACTCAAAAGCCGCGCGAACTACGGCGGCGGTATTCCAACCAAATATTATTTCGCCGCGACCGGCTCTTCAGAATTGTCTCCAACTCCGCCAACAGGCACTGATGCGCGTTTACGGCTCGTACGTACAACTTCGAATGGCACTGTTGCCGTGAATAATGGATACCAGTTTGGCGACGTTTCACCAAAATGGTATGAATCGCGCGGCAACGGTATCTGCGAAGTGTTCAACGGAGCCGGCACAGGCGGTTACGTTGTTGTTGGGCAGGTGAGCGACAACCCGGCTGCCAACGCACGTGGAATTGCGGGTGGCAGCGATATCTTCTTCGGAATGTTCAACAATGGTGGAAACTCCACATCCAGGGAACGGATCGATGTGAACGGTGGCTTCGATGTGGCCACGGGTGTTATTCGCTCTAGGTTTATAAAGGGCACTTTTTTGTTGTGCGGGTATTCTAATCACGGCAACTATACAGATGCTGTTGTAGCAAGGATCAGCAGCAGCGGCGCAGTGCTTTGGCTGCGGTCAGTTGATCTGCTTGCCGCCGGCGTCACTTGCGGCACTACCTCGAAGGCCATCGCAAACAGTATCTGTGAAGACAGCCTTTCAGGGTACATCTATGTTTGCGGAAGGGTTTCGGGTCACAAGCAGGCTCAGGACCAGGACGGATTTGTATTTCAGGTCACACCCGCTGGTGCACCTACATGGGCGATGTCTCACGACCAGGCTGGCGCAACGGACGAATACCGTGATATTAAATTCACTTCCACAGGCGGTATTCTTGTGTGCGGGTTCAGCAACGTTCCGGCGCAAGGTGTTGGCGCATTCAATGATGTTTGGCTGAGTTTGTTCACTCCTGCGGGAGTCCTCACATGGACTTATAAACACCGGTTCTCATCGCCGTTGCAGGAAACGAAAGGATATAGAGTAATTGAAGGAAAATATCTCGCGGGGTCAGGAACGCGTTATTATGTAGTCGGTTCGATTTACCCCTCCGTCGGAGGATCGCCGTACCAGATGATGCTCGAAATATTTGGCGGCGGTGTTGGCGGCGGCACTTATCACGTCTATCCTCCGCCTTATGGCCCACTTGGAGTCAGCGATCGTTTCGGATTAGACTCTGTAGAAATGAACATGCCATCTCCGGGCTTGATGATCTTTTCGTCAACCGTACAGCCGCCCACCGGGTTATTAAGTAATTCCTATATGCTTAAGACGTATTATAATGGCGCGACGTGTAAGGATTTCTGCACCTCGTATCCCGACGCTTTCATCAGCGTTTATCCATCATCTCAAATGGCATTTTGTGTCGATACCAGTTATAAGACGCAAAAAATGAAATACATCACTTATAAGTACGATTCGGCAACGATATGCTCGGAGAAGAAAGTGAAATGCGGAAGCAACAACACACCGTTGGGCGAAGCAGTGCAGGAAGAAACGCCCGTCGGCAATGAGATGAGGCTCACGCCAAATCCGGCAAATAGTATTTTGAATATTGGACTTACGGTTTTCAAAGACGGTTCGTACAAAGCGGAAGTAATTGATGTGAACGGACGCGCGATGATGTCGTCCGTGGTTCAGTTACGTGCAGGAAACTCTTCGGCTAATATCAATGTTGGCACATTGCGAAAAGGATATTATACACTGCGACTGACCGGCGACGGCAAAGTGTGGACAAAACAGTTTATGAAGGAGTAGCGGGATAGGATAGAAGGCGGATGACACGGCCTGCGGGCACGCGATATATGCTCTCACAGATCTCACAGATTTCCGCAGATGCTGTGTGAAGCTCTCTATGCCAGCTCATATCGTGCGACTTAGGTGCTCCATAGAAGCGTCGCGTCTTCGCTTTGCAAAAACTGATCTTTCGAAAAGGAAGAAGAGCAGCTAATTTTTTACTGAAAATGTTTCTGCGCAAAAGCCAGGGCTAAAGCCCGGTTGTTCTTTAATCTTTCTCCAGTTGGCTGAAGCCAACTGCAATAAAGATTCCTCGCAACATACAGCATGCTGATCGGGTTAAAAAAATTGCTTGCAATCCGCCTCAGGCTGAACGAAGGCCAGGCAGGAGAA
>DASQJI010000362.1:0-3237 GCA_035631175.1 Parafilimonas sp. | reverse complement strand
TTTGAGCATTATCTTCCACAGCACAACGTCCAAATTGTTGATACGATCATTGCGGTTTGAGAGGAAGGGTAATAGTAAATACTGTTTGCTTATTCACTTCGGAATTCACTTCTATTACCCCGTTGTGCGCTTGTATAATGTTCAACGTGGCAGCCAATCCAAGGCCGATCCCGTTGCGCTTCGACGTGTAGTACGGTTCGAATAAGCGTGGCAGCTTTTCCTCGCTGATCCCGGTTCCATTATCCGAGATCTCAATCATACAAAGTTCCTTTTCTTTTCGTGCGTTGATCGAGATCCTTCCATTGTTGTGCTCTATTGCTTCTACCGCATTAATTAAAATATTCAGGAGCGCTATCACCATTTTTTCATAATCGCATTGAATGATGATCAGGTCTCTTGGATAATCAACCTGCAGGCCTATATTTTTCAAATTTATCCGGTCGCGCGACGCATTCACGATGTCATCTATCAGGGATTGCAGTGTCGACTCTTTGAGCTGCATCTCGGAAGGCCGAGAGCTGTTAAGCAGTTCTTTGATCAACTCATTTATCCGTTCGCTATTTCTATGAATGATATCGAGATATAAGCCCGTGTCATCAGGCAGGTTCGAAGACCGAAGATGTTCGGATGCGAGATTTATGTTATTGATCGGATTTCTCACCTCATGCGCCAGCGTTCTTACCAGCCGTCCTGCTGCTGCTAACTTCTCTGCACGCAGCGTCGCCCGTTCCGCTTTTTTTATAAGGCTGATATCGTGCAAAATTCCCTGGTAATAGGTTTTGCCCTCAGCACTTCTTTCCTTAGTTGCAGAAACGATACATTGTTTGGGTTCATTGCTTTTATAACGCACTTCCGCCTGCCAGCCTTCAATATATCCTTTATGCTTCACTTCTTCTGCCAGTTTTCTTGCGAGATGATTATCTGTTAGAAGCTCCGGCAATTTTATTTTCAACAGAAAGTCCTCATCGCATGAAAGCAGTTTTCCAAACGCGCCATTCACCTCAGTAAAAAATAACTTGTCGTCTGCCACAAATAATGCATCGCTCGACTTGTCGAAAATGTTCCTGTACTTCTTTTCTTTCGCGCGTAATTCATTTAGCGTTCTCGCCCGATCGATCGAATACCGGATCGATCGTTCTAGCTTTTCACTGCTGAGCTCTGCTTTAACCAGGTAATCAAATGCACCAAGCCGCATCGCCTCTTCATCAATATGAATATCGCCTTTTCCCGTAAGTAAGATAAACGGTGCATCTGCATCCAAGCGCATAGCCTCTTTGATCAGGTCTATTCCTGTCTTCACTCCAAGCCTGTAATCGACGAGATACACGTCATGTTTCTCTTTCTTTATTTCGTCGAGCGCGTTCTTATAATTGTAACACCAGTCAATTACAAAGTTTTTGCCTGGTATATTTTTAAGGTAATCGCTTGTAATGAAATAGTCGTCTTCGTCATCGTCAATTATCAGGACATTAATATTCGGAATTGTCATCTCGTTCTTGAAAAAGTTTTCTTAAGTAAAAGGAGCATTCGATCGCTTCTAAACGATTCGTTACAAAACAGCATGGCCGGGGGATGGTGTTGCAAATAATTTTTTAGTTGCAATCACTTGCTGTTAAGCATTTGATACTCCTTGATCTTGTTGTATAAAGTCTTCCTGTCTATCTTCATGAGTTTAGCCGCCTTGCTCTTATTGAAATTCACCTGCTTAAGTGCAGCAAGGATCGTTTCATATTCGGCATCGATGCTCGCTGATTTGAGATTAAGATCATTTGAGCGCGGTTTCTGTGGCAGGGGTTGGGCGATGTCCGGCGCCGAATTTACATTCGACACTTCTGAAGGTATAAGTTCATTCAATTTTTCATAATTTGTTATTTCGAACGGAAGACTTTTTAGCTCCACCATGTCACCATCCGTCAACAGCACGGCCCGCTTTACAACGTTCCGGAGTTCACGAAGATTTCCGTACCATACATAATTAATAAAAGCGTTTGTTACGTCAGGTGAAAACCCTCTTACATTCTTTTCCAGTTCCTGGTTTGTGATATACAAGAAATGATTCGCGAAATGCATTATGTCTTCCCTGCGGTCGCGCAGCGGCGGAATTTCAATGCTGAATTCATTAAACCGGTGATAAAGATCTTCCCTGAATTTCCCCGACTGGGTGGCATTCCATAATTTTTCATTGCTCGCCACAATGATCCTTACATCCAGGTCGATATCCTTTGTACCGCCCACGCGCCTCATCTTTCTTTCCTGTACCACGCGCAACAGCGATACCTGTACTTCATAGGAAAGGTTTGCGATTTCATCGAGGAATATCGTACCTCCGTTTGCAAGTTCAAAGCTTCCGACCTTCTGATTAAGGGCTCCGGTAAAAGATCCCTTCTCATGACCAAAGAGTTCGCTTGCAGCCAAGTCTTTGCTTAGCGCTCCGCAATCAATCGCAATAAACGGTTCTTTCGCCCGCTTGCTATGCTTATGGATCTCATTCGCGATAGCCTCTTTTCCACTACCGGTTTCACCATAAATAATGACACTGTAATTAGTGGGGGCTACTAGGCTTATTTGTTTTAATATTTGCTGGAATATAGGGCTCGTTCCAACCACGTAATCTTCAGACATCGCAAATTCAACGGCAGGTTTTGCTGTTGTATCTGTTTTGTCTTTTTGAACCTGCACCGGTGCGCTGGATTTTCCGCCGTTTTCCAATGCTTGTTTAATGGTCATCAAAATCTCATCAGGAAACAGGGGCTTTGTGATGTAATCATATGCACCGTGCCGCATTATTTCAACCGCAGTCTTCACATCGCTGTACCCGGTTATAATAAGAAACGGAAGCGAGGGGTTTACGGCTTTCATTTTTTGAAGCACTTCTAATCCGCTCATGTCCTCTAAACGCAGATCGCATAAAACGATGTCGGGTGTATTTTCCTCATACCAGGCTAGCGCTTTTTTGCCGCTCGTGAAATCGATTACCTCATAGCTGTTACGTTCAAGAAATTTTTTCAAAAGAAGACACATGTCCCTATCATCATCAATCACTAATACTTTGGTCATGTAAGAAATTGTTTGTGGTGATTATCAATTATTTTCGTTTTTCAGTTAACACAATATGCAAGTAAGAGACCAATTTTGTGTAACTCCTGAAACGAACTTTTGACTGGCCGAATAAAGATACGCAGATAATAACGTAGATTTTTCTCCACAAATGAACCTTTTTAAAAAGTTTTCGAACGT
>DASQJI010000361.1:0-17594 GCA_035631175.1 Parafilimonas sp. | reverse complement strand
ATCGATAGTGGAGACGTTTTTAATGTCCTCGACAGGCAGGACATACTGTTGCACATTCCCTATCATTCATATAACCTCGTGCTCGCTTTTTTCAACCAGGCCGCGGTAGACCCAAAGGTTACTGAGATGTATATTACCCTTTACCGCGTAGCAGCAGAATCGCACATCGTAAATGCGCTGATCAGTGCTGCCAAAAATGGAAAACGTGTAACTGTTTTTATTGAATTGAAGGCACGGTTCGACGAGGCGAATAATATCAGGTGGAGCAAAACAATGAAACAGGCCGGCATCAATATAATTTACAGTCAGCCTGATATAAAAGTGCATTCAAAGATCGGCCTCATAAAAAAACAATCAGGCCTTCAAACTTTATCGTACGCAATTTTGAGTACGGGAAACTTCAACGAGGTAACTGCGCAATTTTATACGGATCATGTTTTGATGACCACCGACCCAACCATCACGACTGAGTTGGTCTCTTTGTTTGATTTTCTGAAAAAAAATGATGTAGAAGCTAAAGCAAAAATGAAATTTGAAAAATTGCTCGTGTCGCAGTTTAATATGTACGATCGTTTTGTAAAGCTCATTGATGCAGAAAAAGAAAAGGCTGCGCGTGGAGAGGAAGCGCTCATCAGGATAAAAATAAATAATCTTGAAGAGCCGGAAATCATCACACATTTATATAAAGCAAGCCAGGCCGGCGTCAAGATTTATTTGATCGTAAGAAGTGTTTGCTGTCTTGTTCCGGGAGTCGCTGGTCTGAGTGATAATATAATTGTCAGAAGGCTCGTGGACCGTTACCTGGAGCACACGAGGCTGTTCATTTTTGGGACAGGCAACTCTGCGGAAGTTATCATGGGTTCTGCAGACTGGATGAATAGGAACCTGCACAGTCGCATTGAAGTATGTGTTTCTATAAGCAATCCGGATTGCAAAAAGGAGTTGATTGATTATTTTGAAATTCAATGGAGCGACAATGATAAGATGACTGAGCTTACTTCCAGCCTCGAACAGCACCGCATCGATGCCAATGGCTTTCCCAGGATCAACGCACAACAATCCATTTACCATTATCTACAGGAAAGCCAATGAAATCTGCCAAAAGTATTTTCACCCAGATCAGCACGGTACGTCGATATCGTTTCAATACAATTGTTTCTATTGCGCTGCTGTGGACGCTCATCGATATTGTAGTCGTTCTTGTATTCAATACCCTGCCTGAAGAAAACTCATTTAATACCCTCTTGCTGCGTGAAGTGATCGTATTCGCTTCAAGCGTAGGCGTGGGCTTTCTCCTTGTGACCGAATTAAGAAGGCTTTTCCGTGATTTTAATTTGCTGACCGCTTTTTTGATCAAAAGCGTAATACTGATCGTCGCAGCTTTTCTTATTAACCTTTTAATTTACGCCATCAGTTCCATCACCCTCCTGGGCTTACCCATATCAGAATCTTTTCATCATTTTTACGACGACTTTTCCGATATCCATAACCTGCTTCAAAAATTATTATACTGGCTCATTCTTTTCGTGATCACCCAACTTATCATAGAATTAAATGAAAAATATTCCCCCGGTGTCTTTATGGATATTCTTTTGGGCAAATACGTTCATCCGAAAATTGAGAAAAGGATCATCATGTTCATGGACCTAAAAGATTCGACACCCATAGCGGAAAAGCTCGGAAGCCAGCAATATTTCAGGTTCATTCGCGAATTCATTTACCATCTTTCAAACGCTTTGATAGAATACGGCGGAAGGATATATCAATATGTGGGTGATGAAATTGTGGTTTCCTGGTTGTTTAATGAAGACAACACAAAAAAATGCCTGAAGGCGCTCATCCAGGCTCGCCGTAATCTCAACAAACGACACGAGCATTTCAGGAGATTATACGGCATTCTGCCGGAATTCAGGGTGGGCATTCACGTGGGCGAAGTAACGGTGGGAGAAATTGGGGTTATAAAAAAAGACGTCGCTATGAGCGGTGACACTATGAATACTGCTGCGAGGATAAGAACTGCCTGCAGTGAACTGAATCAGAAATTTATTGTGTCGAAAGATTTTGTCGAAGCCAGTGATCTCAAAGACTGGCACACCGAAAGTTTGGGCATGGTGGAATTAAAGGGAAAAGCAAACGAAATAGAATTGTTCGCTCTTAAAATATAACCGTCACAACGCTCATAAAAACTGCGGCAATTCGGCATGTAGTTGCAATTTAACCAGGTGAGTACAACAGGAAAAGTTATATGGACCATCGGTCATTCAACCCGCACGCTTGATCATTTTATTTCGATGCTGCAATCTTTCAGCATCGAAACAGTAGCAGACATTCGCAGTTTTCCCGGTTCAAAAAGATATCCGCATTTTAATAAAGAAGCACTACAAACATCATTGCCGGCAAGCGGCATCAAGTATATTCATATTCAAACGCTGGGCGGCAGAAGGCGTGTAGACCGTCATTCAAAAAACACTGCGTGGAAACATCCTGCTTTCAGAGGATACGCCGATTACATGGAAACGGACGATTTCAAAAAAGGAATTGACGAGCTCGAAGAAATTGCTTCAAAAAACCGAACCGCATACATGTGCTCAGAGGCCGTTTGGTGGCGTTGTCACCGTTCGCTGGTTTCAGATTATCTGAAAATAAATGGCTGGATAGTTTACCATATTATGGAAGCAGGTAAAAAGGAGGAGCACCCCTACACTAAACCAGCTAAAATCGTAAATGGGAAATTATCTTATGAGAGTAATGATCTTCTTTTCTAACGGCTCCAATTTCAACTCCTGCTGTAATTAGGAGCTTCTCTCGTTATTTCAATATCATGTGCATGGCTTTCGCGCATGCCGGCATTTGTAATTATTACAAACCGGGCTTTTTGCAGGTCGCTGATTGTTTTCGCGCCGCAATATCCCATCCCTGAGCGAAGGCCACCAGTAAATTGCGCCACTACTTCGCTCAAATATCCTTTGTATGCCACCCTGCCTTCAATCCCTTCAGGGACCAATTTCTTTATGTCATCTTCAACATCCTGGAAATACCGATCGCTGCTTCCCTGCGCCATCGCCGCAATGCTTCCCATGCCGCGGTATTCCTTGAACTTGCGGCCTTCATATATGATGGTTTCACCCGGACTTTCTTCTACGCCGGCAAAAATACTACCCATCATTACGGTGTCCGCACCGGCAGCCAAAGCCTTAACCATATCGCCTGTATAACGAATACCGCCGTCCGCGATCAGCGGAGTGCCTGACTCACGTAACGCCCCGGCTGCTTCCATGATCGCAGTAAGTTGCGGAACGCCGGCGCCGGCCACGATGCGGGTTGTACAAATCGAACCGGGCCCGATGCCGATCTTCACCGCATCCGCACCGGCGGCAGCCAATGCCTTAGCACCCGCGGCCGTCCCAATATTGCCGGCAATAACCTGGAGTTTCTTGAAATTTTTCTTTAAAGATTTTAATGCATCAATCACGCCTTTACTATGACCATGTGCGCTGTCGAGCGTAACCGCATCCACCCCTACATGCATCAAAGCGGAGGCCCGATCGTTGATGTCCTTTGTTATTCCGAGCGCCGCACCAACAAGTAATCTTCCAAAGGCATCTTTCACTGCGTTCGGATAATTGCGAAGTTGAAGGATATCCCGGTATGTGATAAGGCCTGTCAGCATTCCCTCTTTATTAACGACGGGCAATTTTTCTATCTTATACCTCCTAAAGATCGTCTCCGCTTTTTTAAGATCAGTTCCATCGGGAGCTGTGATGAGATTTTCCTTCGTCATTACTTCACTCACTTTTTTCTTTTTATCATCTTCAAAACGCAGGTCGCGGTTGGTGAGAATGCCGACCAAAAGGTTATTCTTGTCAACGATGGGAATACCACCAATCTTGTTTTCTTTCATGAGCTTCAGTGCATCTGCTATCGTTGCATCGGCGTGTAGTGTGATCGGGTCGATTATAAGCCCGCTTTCACTCCGCTTCACCTTTCTAACCTGCTCAGCCTGGCGCTCGATAGACATGTTCTTGTGCAAAATACCAAGTCCCCCTTCGCGCGCAAGCGCCATCGCAAGATTAGCTTCCGTTACCGTGTCCATCGCTGCGGAAAGCATGGGAATATTTAACCGAAGAGATTTGGTAAGCTTTGTAGAGATTTCGGTTTCGCGGGGAAGTACCTGGCTGTAAGCCGGCAGCAGCAATACATCATCAAACGTAAGACCTTCACCAAAAAAACGAGGATGCTTTACCTTCTGTGGAGCGTTAACTATTGTTGCCATGTGCAAAGATATTGTCCGGAATGATTGGCAGCAAATTTTGCGTGCTGCATGTTCTGTATCTCTATGGAGGGGCAAAAAACGTCTGCCCGCAATTTTTATCGAAATTGTACGCGGTTTGCCGTTTTGTGCAGAATAAGAAATGAAGCTTGACTTCTAAAGCAACATTTACTAATAAAAGGTAGTTTGAATTCAAATAACACCCATGTTATAAAACTGTGGTTTTGAGTAGAAATCAGAGCTCTAAAAAAAAGTTGCTAATTTCACGCCCCAGCTAAAATGTGTAGAAGGGACACACTGAGCGGACGACGAAGCAAAAAAACAAGATGAAAGCTATTATTCCTGTGGCGGGTGCCGGCGCCAAATTGCGGCCCCATACTTATACACAGCCCAAGGCATTAATACCGATTGCAGGCAAAACAATTTTAAGTTTCATTGTTGACCAACTGCGTGATGCGGGAATCCATGAATTTATTTTCATTGTTGGGTACCTGGGAGAAAAGATCCATGAATATGTTCTGCAAACGTACCCTGATCTTACTTGTCATTTCGTTTATCAAAACGAGCGGCAGGGAACGGGTCATGCGGTGGAACTAACAAAAACGATAGTTGGCAACGATGAAGTTTTAGTGACCCTTGGCGACACGATCTGTGATTATAATATCAAAGAAGTAATGGAATGCCCCTGCAATATGCTCGGCATAAAAAAAGTGGATGATCCAAGAAGCTTTGGCGTCGCCGAGTTAAGCGAAGAAGGATACATAGACCATGTTATTGAAAAGCCGGCGATCCCGAAAAGTAATATGGCATTGGTCGGCATCTACAAGATCAAAGACACTTGTATATTATTTGAATGCCTGGAGCAGTTGTTCCGTCAGAATATTACAAGCTATGGCGAATATCATTTAACCGATGCCCTCGACTGTATGATCCGCCGCGGAGCAAAATTCAAGTCATTCAAAGTGAAGAACTGGTTCGACTGCGGGAAAAAAGAAACGCTGCTTGAAAGTAACACAACACTTTTAAAAAAGTTCGGCGGCACTATTGACGAAAATCTTTTGTCTGAAAATTCGATCATTATTCCACCCGTCAGTATAGGTAACGGATGCCGGTTGAAAAATTCTATCGTCGGGCCTCACGTCTCTGTGGGACCAAACACAACACTTGAATATTCGGTCGTGCGCGACAGCATCATCGGTTCTTACACAAATCTTTTTGAAGTGGTTCTTGACAACTCTCTCATCGGCAGTGATGCAAGCGTAAAAGGGCTTAGCCGTACGCTGAATATTGGCGACAATACAGAGCTGGACTTTGGATGATCAACTTCCCCTAACAAGTCGTCTTACCTTATCGAATGCCGGCAAAGTATCTTTCGTTTACTTTTGAATGATGGGCGCATTCTCTAACAGAATTACCAAACTCTTCAATGTTGATTATCCCATCGTTCAGGCGGGAATGGTTTGGACAAGCGGATGGAAGCTGGCGAGCGCTGTTAGCAACGCTGGTGCGCTGGGTTTGATCGGAAGCGGCAGCATGTATCCCGATATTCTAAAGCTGCATATTCAAAGATGCAAGGCGGCAACTTCGAAGTCGTTTGGAGTGAACATCCCTTTACTGTATCCCGATATTGACAAGCATATTCAAATAGTGATCGACGAACAAATAAAAATCGTTTTCACAAGCGCCGGGAATCCAAAAACATGGACCCCGGTTTTGAAAGAAAAAGGCATCACTGTCGTACACGTAGTTAGTAGCAGCGCCTTCGCGAAAAAGGCGGAAGATGCAGGCTGCGATGCAGTGGTTGCTGAAGGTTTCGAAGCAGGTGGACATAACGGGCGGGAAGAAACGACTAGCATGGTGTTGATTCCTGCAGTGCGGGAAGCGGTGAAAATCCCGGTTCTTGCTGCAGGCGGTATCGCAACCGGAAGGCAAATGCTTGCAGCCATGATAATGGGCGCTGAAGGTGTGCAGATCGGGACGCGGTTTGTGTGCAGTAATGAAGCATCAAATCATCCTTCATTCAAGGAGGCATTGGTGAATTCAAAAGAGGGCGATACGATGCTTAGCATGAAAAAGATCGTTCCGGTACGTTTATTTAAAAATAAATTTTTTCAATCCATACAGGAAGCTGAGTCCCGTGGTGCAACAAAGGAAGAATTAGCGGCATTGCTGGGACGTGGACGCGCGAAGCGGGGAATGCTTGAAGGTGATCTCGAAGAAGGCGAACTTGAGATCGGCGAAGTAAGTGCATTGATCAAAGACATTAAACCTGCCGCCGAGATAGTCAACGATGTTTGGAATGAATTTAATGCAGCATTGCATGATCCCTTACATGCAGGTCCTGTCGCCTAGATCTTTTCATTTTCTGCATTCTCAAACAGCATCTGCCTGAATTTCTGATAAAAGAAAGAGATCACGAGTAACAGCGTACCAATTGTTAGGTATGCAATTATTTTTTGAACCGCCGTAAACGACAGACTGTCGATTATCATCAGCTTCAGCAGCGTGAGCGCTAGGAGCACAATTGAAGCAAGGCGCGGCCAGGTGGTTTTTGTGATTATGCCCAGAACGAAAACGATCACAGAGATGAGTGTCCAAAGTAAAGTGATATTTAGTCCGCTCCATTCGATCGCAACAAATAAAACTGCAAGGATCAATGATTCCACGTAATGCATCCTGTTGAGCATTTTTTCATCATGAAAAAAATTATTTCCTGCTAAGGCAAACGCAAAAAATAAGATAGCGCAAAAACCGGTAATCGCCGCAGCTCTTGCATTTGAAGATGACGCTTCGAATATCGAAAGCAGTGAAATAAAGAAAGCGAAATTGTTCAGCAGTAAATGAAGAAGCTGACGTTGACTCAATCGAATGTGTTTTCTAATTCGGAAAGCAAAAGCACTTAATAAAAATGATATGTAGTAAGCGGCGGTAAAGATGATCGCGTAAAATTTGTATGCAGGTTTATATTTAAAGAGCAGCCACCCGGTAAATATCGTCCACGTTATGAAGAGCGCGAGCAGGTTCATGACCTTCCATGAGCGGCGAAAAGAAACATACAGGATGCCGGCATTCATTACGAGCACATAACTGAAAAGCAGTACGTAATTCTCGTGGTTAGAACTCACTAAGAGAGGAATCGCGTACGCACCAACCATCCCGAGTAATGCAATTTCCTGCCGGTTATATTGTATAGATTTTATCGCAGTATATACAGCCAGGCCTGCCATGATGACGAAAGCAAATGTTTGAGGGAAGAGATCATAATAAACGAATGCACCGTATGTAGTGAAATACGCGGATGCCATTGCGCCGCTGAACAAGATCGCACTGAAGCCTTCATAATTTTTTCTGAGTATAACTGAGAGAATAAACAAACCTGCGCTCGCCATGTAAGCAAGAATTATTCTTGAAAGCGGCGTAATAAGATTTTGGTCGATCGCATATTTCACTCCAATCGATATCCCAATCAGCAGAACGACTATTCCCACAACATGAATTACCCGAAGGCCTATGAAATTTTCGAGCGCGGTTTGCCGGGAAGCTGATGTAACGCCGGCATTGCGTTTAGATGTACCGATTTGTTTAGGTGCATTTGGTTGACCGGGTGTCGCGTTTCCATTCAGATGATTCACTTGTTGCCGGAGCGTGAACAATTGTTGCCTATACCCTTCTAGTTCGCGGGATAATTGATCCAATCGCTGCTGTAACTCCTTGATCTCTTCTGGCGTTGACATACAATTGTTATTTCGAGATCAAACAAAATTATACTGAATATGTTCTGTCCGGTTGCTCTCGCAAAACAAAAAACCCCACATTCATCGCTGAACATGGGGCTTCAAACTTAACCTTTCCTTTGTAGCCGGTACGGGAATCCCTGCCCGACTGCGTCACGCAGGCAGGGAACCCGCCTTTCCTCCGCTTGCAGTCAAAAATTTTTTCAGCCAAATTTTCCCTGCATTCGTCTTCAAGTATTTTTCTCTTATTCTTGCCTCAGCCCACGTGTCGTGATGTTCGGTGAAAATTTTCTTCCACGGAATGTGTCCCTTTGTGAACCTGTTTTTTCCAGCGTTGTGTTCTTTCAATCTTTGTTCGGCATCTCTCGCCATTCCTGTATACCAGGTGCCGTCTCTGAGACTTTCTATGACATAAACGGCGATCATAATTCGAAGAAAAAAACCCCACATTCATCGCTGAACATGGGGCTTCAAACTTAACCTTTCCTTTGTAGCCGGTACGGGAATCGAACCCGTCTTTCCTCCGTGAAAGGGAGATGTCCTAGCCGATAGACGAACCGGCCGTTCTATCAGGAGCGCAAAGATACTTTCCGCTAAGCAATGTGCAAACTTTTTTGGAAACGCAACAACGAGTCGTAACATCTGGGATAGTCAAAACACAGAAAACTGTTCAATTATAGTTAACGCAAACCGTGTAAATTTGCGTTCCTTTTAAAATTAAAACTTACGTATGAGCACAGTAAAAGTTGCTATTAATGGGTTTGGTCGTATCGGGAGGTTAGTATACCGCCAGATATTTGATATGGAAGATATTGATGTGGTTGCCGTGAATGATCTAACAAGTCCAGCGGTGCTGGCACATCTTTTAAAATACGATAGCGCACAAGGCCGTTTTGGCAAGAATGTACAGGCCGGCGAAAATTCGATAACTGTTGAAGGGCATGAAATAAAAATTTACGCACAGAAAGACCCTGCACAGATCCCATGGAAAGACCATGATGTAGATGTGGTGTTGGAATGCACAGGCTTTTTTACGGATAAAGCAAAAGCAGAAGCTCATATCACCGCAGGTGCAAAACGTGTTGTGATCTCAGCGCCGGGCAAAGGTGAGATGAAGACCATCGTTTACAATGTAAATCACGACATCCTCGATGGTTCAGAAACTGTCATCAGCTGCGCATCATGCACGACAAACTGTTTAGCCCCAATGGCAAAGGTGCTCGAAGATTCGTATGGCATCGTAGCCGGGCTAATGACCACCATACATGCTTACACAAACGATCAGAATACACAGGACGCACCCCATCCTAAAGGCGACCTGAGAAGAGCAAGAGCAGCTGCACAAAATATTGTTCCAAATACTACTGGTGCCGCAAAAGCAATTGGTCTCGTTATTCCGAGCATAAAAGGAAAACTGGATGGAACTGCTCAGCGGGTTCCAACGTTGACCGGCTCGCTTACCGAGCTCACCACAGTTTTGGGAAAAAAAGTTACGGCAGAGGAAGTAAACGCCGCCATGAAGGCAGCTGCGAACGAAAGCTATGGTTACACTGAAGACGAAATTGTGAGCAGTGATATTATCGGTATGCACTACGGATCGCTGTTTGATGCCACGCAAACAAAAGTTTTGTCGGTGGGTGATCAGCAATTGGTAAAAACGGTGAGCTGGTATGATAACGAAATGAGTTATGTGAGCCAGTTGGTGAGAACGGTGAAATATTTTGCGGGCTTAATAAGCAAATAATGTTATCGTTTATTTCGGGATGTAGCGCAGCCCGGTAGCGCGCTTCGTTCGGGACGAAGAGGCCGCTGGTTCGAATCCAGTCATCCCGACAAAAACAAATGCTTTTATGCAGGAACTTATTGAAAAACTCAAGGCAGAGGCAGGCCTTACCGAAAAACAGGCCTGGCAGGCAGTTAATATTGTAAAGGATTTCGCCAAGAGTAAGTTCCCGATGTTTGGCGGAGCAATTGACAAGGCCTTTTCAAAATATTCGAAGAAGGATGAGGAAGATTTTCTGGATTGATCGCTCACTAGAACATCTGCAGCGTTTCTCTTGCGATAACAAGCTTTTGTATCTCTGATGTGCCTTCTCCAATCGTACAAAGTTTCGCGTCACGATAATATTTCTCCACAGGAAATTCCTTTGTGTATCCATTGCCGCCAAAGATCTGGACTGCTTCGTTCGCGGTTTTCACCGCAACTTCGCTCGCAAAATATTTCGCCATCGCGGCTTCACGACTCACCTTTTTATTTTCATTCTTTAATTCACATGCCCTGAGCGTGAGCAAGTCGGCGGCATCAATCTCCGTGGCCATGTCGGCAAGCTTGAAACTTATGCCCTGGAAGTTTGCAATGGGTTGATCGAACTGGTAACGCTCTTTGCTGTATCGCGCTGCTGCTTCAAATGCGCCTTTCGCAATGCCCAATGCCAGCGAGGCAATCGATATTCTTCCACCGTCCAGTACTTTCATTGCCTGCTTGAAACCTGCACCGACCTCACCGAGACGATTTTCGTCAGGTATGATGCAATTGTCAAATATCATTTCGGTCGTTTCGCTGGCGCGCATTCCGAGCTTGTTCTCCTTCTTACCCGCTGAAAATCCCGTGGTTCCCTTTTCGACAACAAATGCAGTCGCATTGTTCTTCGTTCGTGGTTCACCCGTCCGGGCAATCACAACAGCAATGTCGCCGCTTTTTCCATGCGTGATCCATGACTTTGTTCCATTGATCAACCATTGGCCGTCCTTTCGGGTCGCCGTGCATCTCATATTGCCGGCATCACTACCGGTGTTTGGCTCTGTAAGGCCCCACGCACCAAGCCATTCGCATGTTGCAAGTTTCGGCAGAAACCGGCGTTTCTGTTCCTCATTACCGAAGTACAAAATGTGGCCGGTGCACAAAGAATTGTGGGCCGCGACGCTGAGCCCAATACCACCGCACACCTTAGCAACTTCCTCAATTATCGCTTTGTACTCAAAATATGATAATCCTGATCCGCCATATTCTTCGGGAACCAGCACTCCCATGAACCCAAGACCTCCCATCTCTCTAAATACATCCAACGGAAATACCTGGTTCTCGTCCCACTCCATCACGTGCGGCTTAATGTGCCGAGCCGCAAAATCACGCGCGCTATGCGCGATTTGCTGAGTTACTTCGTTCATTTGATACATAAAAACTAACGAGTGTTAGCGGGCAAATGTAATGTATAATGCCGTTAAAAATCCGTATTAATTTCTCAACTCACTTCAAAGAATCCGTTAGTACAAGATACGGCATTATTGCCTTAAATGTTGAGTCGCTTAAACCATATGTTTTTCGCACCTGATCCACTGACTTAAATCCCCCGATCGCATTTCTAAATTTCACGATCCGGTTGCCTAAAACTTCTCCTATGCCTGGGAGCGATTTCCATTCATCAGCAGTAGCCGTGTTTATTTCAATTTTCTTCTCAGAACGTTGCGGGTAATTATGTTCATTGTCATGTTTTTCCTGCGAGTAATTTCTTTCTTTGCTACTAATTGAAGCGATCCTGATATATGGCAGAAGCCGTTCAGCATCTGTTGCTGACAACCCGTAGACTTTTCGAATGTCATCCGGCACTTTAAAATAACCACCCTTACTTCGGTAATTGAAGATGGTTTGGATGACCTTATCGTTTAGGCCCAATTTTTTGAATCCTTCTTTGCTTAACGTGTTCGGATCAAATTCAAATAATGAAAATGATCGTTCTCTGGTGGCAACTGAATCAACAACCGAATCGCGTATGGCCACGTTAGACCGTTTTGCCAGGTATTGATCTAATTGCTGCTGCAGGTCCTGGTCGATCGTGATGCGCAGCTTTTTTTCGGGAATGAAGTAAGGAACTACGATCGTTACTGCCAAAATTGTCAGGAGGATAAAAACAGCGTTTCGTTCTTTTTTGGAAAAAGTGAAGTAATCTTTCCAGATACTTTTGATCATAAGAAGTGGTTTAGGGTAAAAGGGGTTATATATCGAGCGTTAATCCATCATAAGCGAGATGAATGTCGGAGGGCAGTTGGGTTTCTACCGATTCATGCTTTCCTAATTGGTGACTGATGTGCGTGAAGTAAGCCTTCGGAACCTTTAACTCGTGTACGAGGGACACCGCTTCCGTCAATGAAAAATGCGCGACATGGTGCTCATTCCTCAACGCATTCAGTACAATTATCTCCGATCCTTTAATAACCTCTTTTACGGGTTCATCAATTTTATTTGCATCGGTAATATAGGTAAAATTTTTAAAACGAAAACCATATACCGGCATTTTATGATGCCATACTGTGAACGGTTGTATTGGAATATCGCCGATCATTAAAAAAGTTTCGTCGATCGTGTATAGGTTTATTTCGGGTATACCAGGATACTTTTTGTCAGCGAATACATAGGCGAATTCGCGCTTCAATGCCTCTGCAGTTAACGCATTTGCATATACGTCCATTGGCTTGTGCTGAAAAAAATTGTATGCCCGCACATCGTCGAGTCCCGCAATGTGGTCTTTGTGGGGATGTGTAAATAAAACTGCATCCAGTTTTTCATTTTGAATCCGGAGCATCTGGTAACGAAAGTCGGGAGTTGTATCGACGACGATCGTTGTGAAAGGAGACTCCAGTAAAATACTTGCGCGAAGTCTCTTGTCCTTTGGGTTTGTTGATGTGCACACTTTACAACGACAACCGATCATAGGTATGCCCGTGCTTGTGCCTGTGCCAAGAAATTTTACCTGAATGTTGGGTGCACTCACATGGCAAATCTAATGCATGGCATGTGCAATCTCAGGAGGGAAAAGTAAATTGTTGTTCGCCAGGCTTTACGAGTTCAAACAACTTCTGGCTTTCCAGCGTGAGCTTGTCGTAATCGATCTTTAGCTGGGGTATTAATTCGAGCAGCGTGTTGATCCTTCCCTCGACATCTAAAAATTTATTGACAACGACCACTTTTTTCTGCTCAAGCACACACCAGCCGCTTTGAAAAGTGCCCCGTTCGTAACGAAGTGTGTACTCACTTTCGTGAAGAATGTTTTGCAATTTATCGAGATATGGTTGCGTATATTTCATGAAAATTCCTATCGGTCCTTCAAAGCTAATTTGATATGCTGCAAGTTAACCGGCTATTTTTCCACAATAGCAGTGCGGACTTATTTAAAAAAAATATTAACTAACAGTTGTATGTGACATGAAAAAAATATTACTTTGTCGTCCTATTGACGTTTAAAAAAGTGTCAATCGGTTGCTTGCTCATAACAAACCCCGTTGGTTCTCCAACGGGATTTTTGTTTATAGCGTCAAAAAAATTTGGGAAGAAAAGAGCAGCGCCTATCTTTGCAACCCCTATAAATTAAGGGAGCATAGCTCAGCTGGTTTAGAGCATCTGCCTTACAAGCAGAGGGTCCGCGGTTCGATCCCGTGTGCTCCCACAAAGTCCCGCCATCGCGGGATTTTTTTATTTCAATTCATTTCCTTTTAACAATAAACACATGCTCAAAAGTTTCAATAGCATTAAAACATTTGTTTTTGACATCGACGGTGTTCTCACCGATGGTACCGTATTTCTTACCGAAAGCGGGGCAATGTTGCGAAGGATGCATGTGAAAGACGGATACGCCCTGCAATTGGCTGTAAAAAAAGGCTACACAATAATCGTTATTTCGGGCGGCAGTTCGCCTGAGTCAAAATTGCGGCTCGAAAAACTCGGAGTGCGCCATATCTACATGCAGGTCGAAGACAAATTGAAAAAACTCCAGGAGTTGATCGGCAGCCTTCAATTGCAGAGAGAATCTATCCTTTATATGGGCGATGATATTCCGGACCTTGATGTAATGCAATACTGCGGATTGGCGTGTTGTCCCACAAATGCAGTGGCGGAGATCAAACGCGTTTCAAAATATATTTCGCCGTTTGAAGGTGGTTCCGGATGCGTGAGAGATGTTATCGAAAAAGTCTTGAAACTTCAGCAGCAATGGACGCCTGATACGCACATTCCGTCAAAATAACTTTCAAATCTTTTGAGTTTCTTTCTTTGTACTTTGCGCACCAAACGTTTTTAAGCTGAGATTAGTTGCTGCATTCTTACGGCTGGTCAGATGGCCTAACCTGCTTTTTATAGCCCTCACACAAATACTCTTTATGTATTGCGTGCTCCAACCTTTGATTTCGGAAGGAGGAAAAAAACCATTTTTGAACCCCGCGCATTTTTCTTTGCTGGTCATATCGTCTGTGCTCATCGCGGCAGCCGGCTACATCATCAACGACTATTTCGATTTGAACATCGATCGTATCAATAAACCTGAAAGATTGATCGTTCAAAATATTATTAAGCGAAGATGGACGATCGTCTGGCATTTTTTTTTAAGCATGGCGGGCATCGCGATCGGCTTCTATCTTGATTTCACAACGAGAGTAACTTTCCTCGGCTTCTCAAATCTTATTTGCGCCTGCCTTCTTTTTATTTATTCCATTTCCCTGAAAAAAAAATTGCTTGCAGGCAATGTGCTGATCTCTCTCTTAACAGCATGGACAGTACTTGTTGTAACGTGGTGCGAGATCTATTTTTTCCTGAATCCGCGTGATCTCAATACTCCAAAAATTGCCAGAATGACGATGCTTTACGCAGGTTTTGCATTCGTAAGCTCATTGATCCGCGAAGCTGTAAAAGATATTGAGGACATCGAAGGTGACCGGATGTATGGTTGCAGAACGATGCCAATCGTGTTGGGAATAAATGTTTCCAAGATATATAGCGCCGTCTGGCTGACAATACTGATCGCAGTAGTGTTTGCCCTCCAGTTTTATGTACTCCAGTTTCATTGGTGGCTAAGCGCTATTTATTGCCTCTTGTTCATCCTGGTCCCGCTTGCAATGATCTTCGTAAAACTTTTCACCGCGCAAACGTCCGGCGACTTTCACAAATTGAGCACTATGGTGAAATTCGTGATGTTGACCGGAATTCTGTCCATGATATTTTTTCGGTTTTATTTTTAGCCATGCCAAAGATCATTCTCGCCTCAAAATCGCCGCGCCGAAAACAACTGCTTGAATGGGCGGAAATTCCAGTAGACATCGTGGCGAGTGACGTGGATGAAATCTTCCCGGCCGATCTGCCAATCGCAGAAGTTCCTGTTTTTATAGCGCGGAGAAAAGCCAACGCAGTAAGAGAAGGCTTGCCGCACAATGAACAAATCATCCTGGCAGCCGATACGATCGTAGTCCTGGAAAACGAAGTGATCGGTAAGCCTGTCGACAGGGCCGATGCAATCGAAATTCTGAAAGCATTATCCGGTAAAACACACCAGGTAATTACAGGCGTTGTGTTGCTGCACGAGGGAAATGAGATAGCATTTGCTGATACAACAGAAGTGATCTTTCATGAGCTCACCGAAGAACAAATAACTTTTTATGTTGATCATTATCAGCCCTACGATAAGGCGGGGGCTTATGCAATACAGGAATGGATCGGCGTTGTGGGCATTCAATCAATAAACGGAGATTTTTATAACGTAATGGGTTTACCGGTTAGCCGGGTGATTCGTGAATTAAATAAATTGATGTAAATTGCCTATACCTTATTCCCTGTATGAACGAACGACTGCTTCAATTCATCTGGCAATTCCAGTATTTCAACCAAACGTCTCTTGCAACTGATGATGAAAAGCCTTTGCAAATAATCCACCCGGGCACATTAAATCGTAACCAGGGGCCGGATTTCCATGAAGGTCGGATCAAGCTGGATGACAAAGTCTGGATCGGAAATATTGAGCTGCACGTTCACGCTTCAGAATGGCATCAGCATCACCATTCATCTGACAAAAATTATGACAATATCATATTACATGTTGTATGGCACAATGATGCAGAGATACGATATCCAAATGGGGAACTGATCCCTGTACTCGAACTGCACTCATTGGTTCCAAAGGTCCTTTTGCAACGCTTCGACGATTTAATGTTTACGAATGATGATATCTCCTGCGCAAATAGTCTTCCGGTTTTAAACGAGGTGTCATGGACGGCATGGAAGGAAAGATTGCTTGTTGAGCGGTTGCAGGAAAGATCGGAAACAATTGCTACGTGGTTAGAGCAGGAAAATGAACATTGGGAAGAAGTGTTTTGGCGATGCCTTGCGAGGGCGTTCGGGATGAAAGTAAACGCGGATGTTTTTGAACAGATTGCACAATCTCTGCCGGTCAATCTTTTGGCGAGACATAAACACCAAATACATCAACTTGAAGCGTTGTTGCTCGGCCAGGGGAATTTATTGAGTTCATCTTTTGATGATGACTACCCGGTGATGCTGCAGAAAGAGTACAAATTCCTGGCAAAAAAATATGGATTGAAACCCATCAATAAGCTGCCCGATTTTTTAAGGATGCGACCGCATAATTTTCCAACGATCCGGTTGGCACAATTGGCGATGCTCGTGCACCAATCATCTCACCTGTTTTCTAAAATAAAAACGGCTGAGCACCCGAACGAGGTCTTTCAGTGGTTTGATATTTCTGCAAACGATTTCTGGCGGTATCATTATACTTTGTTCGAAGAAACCGCGTATCATTCAGGATCACCGGGACGAACTTTCATACAACACGTCGTTATAAATGCAATCATTCCGATGTTCTTTTCGTACGGACACATTCGCGGTGAGCAAAGCTGGAAGGACAAAGCGATTACCTGGTTTCTTCAATCGGCATCAGAAGAAAATGTGATCACAAAAAATTGGAAGGCGCACGGCATTGAAAATAAAACAGCGTTTGACAGCCAGGCTCTAATTCAATTGAAGAAAAATTATTGCGACCGGAAAAGGTGCCTTGAATGTGCAGTGGGAGCAAAATTGTTGCGGGCAACTCACCAACCAAAGTGAACGTCCAACTCTATGTCCGGGTGAATACTTTTTGCGACGGGACAGGTGAGCGCGGCCCGTTCTAAGATCGCCCTTTGTTTTTCATCGACCTGCAATGTTCCCGGAAAATCAAAATCCACTTCGATACCCCCCACACGGCGCGGGTCCTGTTTCATGATTTTCTTTATGCTCACCTGCGTGCCGTCAAGGTTCACTTCCATGTCCCTCGCTTTTATTCCCATGATGGTAAGCATACAACTTCCCAGCGAGGTAGCCAGCAAATCGGTAGGTGAAAACCTTTCACCCTTTCCCTGGTTATCGGTAGGCGCGTCAGTCTGAATTATGGTAGCGCTTTGTAAATGTTTTGCCTCGGTTCTTAACTCGCCTTTATAAACTATTTCTGAAGTCATTCCACGAATTTTGTTATAAATTTACGACTATCAACGATAATCGAAGGTAACGCATGCAGCTACTGCAATATGCGGTTAAGATTGGCGTTATTCCACAGTTATTTCAGCTATATTGCGAACAATTGGGACATCAGTAACATGGACAGGAAGGTTTATCTAGGTATACTCTGCTCAATAATTTCTATCGCGGCATTTAGCCAAAAAACGGAGCAGCAGGACAAAGAACGAAGGCAGCAGGAGCGTAAGCAGCACATAGCGGACCTCATCAAACGGGAAGAAGAAGGAGCGTTGATCTTCGACAAACAATTTGCACTCGGCTT
>DASQJI010000360.1:0-2208 GCA_035631175.1 Parafilimonas sp. | reverse complement strand
TTGGGCGATTCGCATTGAAGCGAGTTGCTCAGACGATGTTATAACGCATAATAATTTTTACGGCAACACATTCGATGTATCAACCAATGGAACACTCGTTCTGAACAGTTTCGACCACAACTACTGGGATAAGTATGAGGGATACGACCTCAATAAAGACAGGCTGGGCGATGTGCCATACAGGCCAGTGAGTTTGTATTCGATGATCGCGGAGGAAAATCCGTCTGCGATGATGTTATTCAGAAGCTTTATGGTTGCGTTGTTTGATAAGACCGAAAAAGTGTTGCCCGGCATCATACCTGAAAATTTAAAAGATAACGCACCTTTCATGAAACCCTTGCCTTTATGATCATTGCAAGCAATCTTACAAAACGTTTTGGAAAGCTAACGGCTTTGGACGATGTCTCCATCACATGCAACCGGGGAGAATGCATCGCATTGATTGGCCCCAATGGCAGCGGCAAAACCACTTTGATAAAATGCATCCTCGGCATGGTTGTGCCCGATAACGGGTTCATTACTTTCAACGGGACAAACATTCTTCACGACTGGCAATACCGGAAAGATCTCGGCTATATGCCACAAATCGGGCGGTATCCTGAAAACATGACCGTGGGCCAGGTGATCAACATGATAAAAGACCTGCGAAAGCCTTATACAAAAATTTTTGATGAGGAGCTTATCGAAAGTTTTGAATTGAGCAAGATCTTAAAAAAAAGAATGCGCACCTTGAGTGGTGGCACGAGACAAAAGGTAAGTGCTTGCCTGGCATTACTCTTCAACTCCGACGTATTGATCCTTGACGAGCCAACCGCGGGATTGGATCCATTATCGGCTCAAATTTTTAAAGAGAAATTGATGGCGGAAAAGAAAAACGGGAAACTGGTGCTCATCACCTCTCATATTCTAAGCGACCTCGATGATTTGGTAACGCACGTTGTTTACATGCAGGAAGGCCGGTTGTTGTTTCAGAAAGATATTGAAACACTGCGTTTCGAAACCGGAGAACAAAGACTGGCAAAAGCAATCGCAAGTGTAATGCAAAACGCGGCCACATGAAGAAAATAATCAAATATGTAATCGCTGATATTCTGCGTAACAAGATTGTACTTGCTTACACCGCTTGCCTGCTTATCATTTCGCTGAGTGTGTTCATGCTTGAAGACACCTCGTCGAAAGGCTTGCTGAGTTTGCTGAACATTACGCTCATAATCGTGCCACTCGTCTCGCTGATCTTTTCAGCCATCTATATGTATAACAGCTCTGAATTTATCGAGCTGCTCGTAAGCCAACCACTAAAAAGGAAGACGATCTGGCTCAGTTTATTTTATGGTTTGAGCGCGGCGCTTAGCTTGTCATTCTTTATCGGCGTCGGCATTCCGATACTGATCTATGAGCCCACCACCACAGGATTTTTTATGATAGGAGCGGGCATTGTACTCTCCATAATTTTTGTCGCAATCGCATTATATACATCCGCAGTAGTACGAGATAAGGCAAAAGGCATCGGTGTTTCCATCCTGCTCTGGCTGTATTTCTCTTTGTTGTTCGATGGACTTGTTTTATTTCTCCTTTTCCAGTTTGAAGATTATCCGCTGGGAAATTTTATGGTTGCCGTCAGCGCATTCAACCCGATTGACATATGCAGGATATTTATCCTCTTGCATATGGATATTTCTGCACTCATGGGATACACCGGTGCTGTTTTCAAAGATTTCTTTGGCTCACAGGGAGGGTCAATGATCGCTGCAGTCGTTTTGTGCTGCTGGATCGCCGTGCCTGCGTGGCTCGGTGTAAGACGATTCAGGAGGAAAGATCTTTAGACGCAGACGCCTCCGATTTACGTACTCTTAAAACTGACAACTATCATTGCAACTATTGACTGCTGTCAATGAATTTTCTGAACTGAAAAATATTTTTACAATATAAACTCACGGGCATGTTTGGACACTTAGGTGAAGATGCGATCGAAGATGTGCTGCATCAACAATTTATCGGGCGCATTGGTTGCAATTACAACGATGTTACTTATGTAGTACCGATAGGTTATGCCTACGACGGCAAGTACGTTTACGCTCATGCGGAAGAAGGCATGAAAATAAATATGATGCGGGAGAACCCGCATGTGTGCTTCGAGGTTGACACGATTGAAAATATGGGCAACTGGAAAAGCGTAATAGGCTGGGGCGATTATGAAGAACTGACCGA
>DASQJI010000359.1:0-2339 GCA_035631175.1 Parafilimonas sp. | reverse complement strand
GGTACCACCCCGGATCAGCTTAAAGTGATCGTTGCGGCAATTGATGATCTAGTGAACCGCATAAAAACAAACAAGGACTGTGCAGATTTATTGGGTGGACAAGAGAAGGCACTGAAGGCCTTGAGAGACTCAACTATTAGTGTAGAGCCGCTTAAGGCCGAAGTAATTATACCCACAAGTGGCTCTCGTGCCGGCCAAATGATCTTCGGCAGAGTCATTGTGGGTGAAACTGCAGGGAAGACTATCAAGCTTGGCTCAAATACTATCTTTGCGCCAGACGGAAGAATCTCAGCCATCAATATTGCTACGGGACAGCCGGTTGAAGTTCTCACAAAACCCGCCGACATCAATGAAGTTGGTGAGACGCTCGCACACGAAACAGCTCACAGGACTAAATCGAAGGGTATAATCCAGGATGATAACAATCAAACAAACAACGATGAGAACAATGCGCGAGTTCGAAAAGCATGTGGCTACAATTAATAGACTGATGAGATGCCTATTTTTATCAGCAGTCTTGTTGGTTTTTGTTAGTGGTTTTCTGAACGATATGACCACTGCTACTACAGGTTATGTGTCGCATTCGGACTCTTATATCCAGGGATCGTCTCCTCGACAATCCTTGCAGTTGGCGGCAAATGTAGTCAGTCAACAGTATTGCAGTAAAACGCGGCCTGATTCTTCTTCAGAATCCCAGCTGGCGCTGCAATTGAAACTGTCGGTGAGAAATACCAGCGAAGTAGCATTAATTGTTCCCAGATTCAATAATGCCGTCTACAGAGTCGTCCTAAGTAAAAGCTTGGAGAAAACAAAGTCAGGCAACTACGCCTACGATGCGCATTCTACTCTAATGCGGATCCGATGGCCGGAAAACGAGGACTGGAAACAACTCTCGCCAACAAGTGAGTTTGTCATTCTTAAGCCCAATGAGTCTTTTGATTATCAATATCTCCAGGGCATTGAAATTTCCCTGACTGACCCAGACGATGGGCGCCATCGCTTACCTGCTGGTAGATATTTCTTGCAGGTGAAGATCCAAACATGGCCATGGGATGCGGAAAAGATTAACGTGCTCCAGCAGCGCTGGGCTCAATACGGACATTTGTGGTATCACGATATTGCCTCTGAGCCGTTGCTTGTTTCGATCGAAAAACCAGCTTCAATCTCCACCGTTTGCAAATAGACACGGCCACAAGTTTTTGATCGACTACTTAGGGGATTAGTCTGGCTTTCATTGGAACGTATTTAGCGCATCTGAAGTATTGATGTGGCTGATTACTTTGATTTTGTTGTCCAACTAGTGACCGTCTGGACACCTCTCCGGGCAACTTCCATCGACCCGCTGAACGCGCTTCGCACCGAATAAACGGTCCGCACGACGCTTGCAAGTCTCCACCTTGACTCAAGGCCCGTTTCAGCCGTGAAAGCAACCAAACATATCACCTGGTTTCACAGGTAATTTCCTCATCTCCTAGACCCCGCGCTATTGTTCTTTTGCGCTCGCCATAAGTGACAATGCCAGTTGTCGTAAAGTTCCGGTAATTGAATTTCAATGTTACCGCTATAAGTGCAGCATATCCCCAGCGGATCCGTAGAGTTCCCGTCCGTTATCGACACACGTCCGGACAACCGCTCTGACTGCCGCATTCATCCCGCGGCATCACCGCCACTCGTAACACCGCAATCCTTTTCAAATACTTTTTGCGTCCACCGATGACACGGTTCGTTTAGCTGTCGCTTTTGAAATCTCCACGACGATCACGGGCACCACAACACAGAACCCGATGACCATCCAGTCGATTTCAGCAAGGCGAGTCGTACCAAGTACGATCGCCAAAGGTGAAAAATAGATCGCCAGAAACTGGAGCAATATCACGATGAGAGTAGCGGCCCAGATAAATGGATTTCTGAAGAGTCCAGCCAGCGCGGAACGTGTGCGCGAACGGCAATTGAACATGTGTCCAACCTGAGCACCAATAATCGCGAATAGCGCAACCGTTCTTGCATGCGCTCCCGGGCCATACATTCGCAGGGCCCACACGTAAGCGGCAAGGGCAAGCGATGCAATCATCATGGCTTGCCAACCGACCAGGATAAGCAGGTTCTTTGACAACAACGACGCCGATGGATCTCGGGGTCGCTGCTTCATAACCGCCGGCGAAGGCGGTTCGAGCGCGAGGGCGAGCGCGGGAAAGACGTCGGTGACCAGATTCATCCAGAGAATCTGTAGCGGCAGAAGCGGCAAGGGCCAACCTAAAACAATGGCAGTAAAGATCATCAGCACTTCACCGAGGTTGTGCGAAAACATCATGTGCACAAACTTGGTGATGTTGGCATAA
>DASQJI010000358.1:0-5667 GCA_035631175.1 Parafilimonas sp. | reverse complement strand
TGACCAATTTATGTAACAAGGCCGGTCTGCCGGCAATGCCATTTCGCACAGACAAGTGGGACAGTATCGGCTCACCAAAAACAACTGCACAACAATGAAAAGAACGTTCATTTATTTTGTGATAGCTTTTTGTTGTGTGTTGATGAATGAGCGTTGCAGCAATACGAAGCCAGTTGCGGCAACTACAACAATTTCGCATGCGCGATCATATGAAAAGGACTCTGCCAACCAAATCAAAACAACCGCTGCGCCCCAGTGGGATGAAATGATGCGCCACACAACAGGGTGGATTGGCGCGGATGGCGTCTATAGTATGGCAACTAATGGCGTAGAGGCTCCCGGTATGTCGGCTCAGACAAATACCTTCTTCTGGTTTAGCGACTGCATCATTGGAAATATTGTTTCAGATACTTTACGGTCGGATTGGACGATGCTCAACAATTCTGTCGGCTATTTGGACGGAAATGTTCCGGATCCGAACAAGATCCATTACTACTGGAGAACAGACACCGCCGGGAAGCCAATATCCATGTTCGAGCCGCGCACTCCGAAAACTCTCCCGGGGGATTATTACTGGCTTGGCGATGGCGTGCTCGATCACGCAATGGACAGCACTATCTACCTGTTCGCCTATCGCATAAAAAATATTCCGGGTGGCATTTATCCTTTCGATGACGTTGGACTTGGCCTTATCGCAATTCCAAAGCACAGCAAGCCGCCTTACGATGATCAATACCAATTCGATGTTCCATTTTTTTTAAAGGACAGCAAGGGAAAAGGAAAAGTTGTGTTCGGGATCTGCGTATTGCCCAACACCGTCGGAGCACGTGCGCCGCATCCGGACGGATATATTTATGTGTATGGTGTTCGTGGTCCAAAGAAAGAATTGCTGGTGGCGAGAGTAAAAGATTCGCTGTTCGAAAAATTTGAGCAGTGGAGATTTTGGGATGGCAGTGGCTGGAATGAAGACATTAATTCAGCGGCTGCATTAACCGATCGCATCTCCAACGAAATGAGCGTAACATTTATGGATGACGGCCGCGTCATCGCCACGTATGAACTTGATACGAATTCACCCGATGTGGTGATACAAGCTGCAGAAAATCCATGGGGACCTTTTCAGCCCTTTAAGAAGGTTTGGGAAACGCCGGAGATCTATGACGCGATCGATTTCTACACCTACAATGCAAAAGCACATCCGCATCTTTCGAGGCCGGGCGAACTGCTGATCAGCTATAATGTGAATTCGTTTAATTTTTTAGACAACATCGTCAAACATCCATATCATTTAAGGCCGCGGTTTGTCGTTGTGAAATATAAATAAGTTCTGGCTGAAATAATGATTAAAAAATTAAAGAATTGTAAGCAGATAGCACTAAATTTATGACCATAAAAAACGAATAATTTTTACAACATAGCATCTTCTAACTCCAATTCAAGAAATCATGAAAAAAATTTTACTTCTTACTGTACTTCTAATCACTTGCTACAATTTGTTTGCATTTACTACACAAGGTGTGTGGCGTTGGCGCAATGACGATGGAACCGAAACGTCTGCTACGTGGAGAGCCGAGCAGAATGTGGCGATAACTGTCGGATCGATGGATAGCATCCTACGTCTTCGCGTGGAATTATATAACCAGGATGGTGGTTTCCTGGATGGAGCATTGTTTGAAGATTCGAGCGATGAGGTTGGTGGCCACTGGGACACGATTAAATTAGCAGCCAATTCAAACGCATTTGTGCTCGCGGGAAGTGATGCATATGTTACAGACCTGGAGCCAACCACATCGCAATTGAGCGGCCAGGCTCTTAACTTTATCGCGGGCAGGGTGATGGTCTCCTCTGACAGAATTCCGAATAACACGACCGTACCGCAGGGTTACAGGACGGAGTATGAGTATGCCTTTAAACCGTCTCCTAACATAAAGCCGGGTGTCACCTATTACTTCCGGATTGACTATTCAGACACTACCGACGGATATATTTATCCGAACCTTTCCACATCGTCAACCCTTCCTGTGCACCTGACTGACTTCAAAGTGAGCGCTGACAAAGGCCGCGTGCTTCTGCAATGGACGACCACAAGCGAAACTAACAATGACCATTTCGATATAGAGCGAAGTACAAACGGTACGGCGTTTACAAAGATCGCGACCGTAAAAGGCAGCGGTAACTCGACAGACTTGCATACTTACCAGGCTTGGGACGCCAGTCCTTTCAACGGTATGAATTTTTACCGCATAAAGCAGGTTGATGCAGACGGGAAATACTCTATCTCTGATACCAGGTCAGTTACGATGGTGCTGAAAAATTATTTTTTGCAGGTATATCCAAACCCGGTTCGTTCGGAAATAAACTTTGTACTGCAGAATTATCCTGGTAGCCAGGTCACCGCAACACTTACCAATCTTAACGGAAAAATAATACACGAAGAGATGATACAGGTTAGCCAGTCGGCAAATACTTACAAATTGAATTTGAGGCAAAAACCGGCTGCGGGCGTTTATATTTTGCAATTGAGAGGAGAAGGGCTCTCAGAAAATGTAAAAATTGTTGTCCAATAAATAATTAGACATATGGTTACAGGCTGCCCGATCGAGGCAGCCTGTTTCATTTTTGTTATCGGGAATTCTTCAAAGAACTTTTATTCACTTCCTTCGGATTTGCCTCGGGGATCTTGTAAATGCTCCTTTCTTTTTCCGTTCAGATCCGGCACAATTCCGGCTTGCGTAACAGCGTTGTCATTTGACACCTTTGCCTCAATAACCGCCGCGATACTTGCTGCGCGTTCTTTGGCGAGCTGTGCCTTCCTGCCTTGAAATAACTCGTCAACTGTCGTCGTAAACAAATGCAGCCATTGCTTAAAATGCGCGGCGGTCAAAGGCGTTTGTCTATTCAATTTTGCGTGTATCGCCATTGGGTTACCTGAATATGAATTTTTATTGAAGATGATGCTTTCCCAAAACGCATACATGATCGGCAGGTGATGTTGCCAGTCTACTTTTGCGATATCATTGAAAATATAGCCGATGGTCGGGTCCCTTTTTACTTTTTCATAAAAATGATCTACTAACTGTTCGATGTCGCTTCGCTTTTCTATGTCTTTCTTCATCTTAAAAGTGTTACAATAAATCGGCCTGCCGATTCACCTAGCGGCCGCCGGTTTTGCAAAGTAACGATGCCTGCTTTTTTGTTCGTTACTTTGCAGAAAAGGAATTTCGATGCAGGTTTATTGCAACTCGCTAACCGAATACAGTCGATTAAGAACCCTCGAAGTAAAAGTAGGCGATCTGCTGCTTGGCAATCTTCATCCGGTACGTGTTCAGACGATGACGACCACCGATACAATGGACACAAAGGCGACGGTTGAACAGTCTATCCGCTGCATCGAGGCGGGTGCTGAACTAGTCCGCATCACCGCTCCTTCAAAGAAAGAGGCTGAGAACTTGCTCAACATAAAAAACGAGCTGCGTAAACGCGGTTATACGACGCCGCTGGTCGCCGATATTCACTACACCCCGAATGCGGCGGAGATCGCCGCACGTATCGTGGAGAAAGTGCGTGTGAATCCGGGTAATTACGTTGACAAGAAAAAGTTCGAGCAGATCGAATACACGGATTTAGAATATGCTGAAGAGATCGAACGCATCCGCGAACGCTTTACGCCGCTCATTAAGATTTGCCAGGAATACGGAACGGCGATGCGTATCGGCACGAATCATGGCTCGTTGAGCGACCGCATCATGAGCCGTTATGGCGACACACCGATGGGAATGGTGGAGAGTGCGATGGAATTTTTGCGTATTGCAAGAAATGAGAGTTATCACAATATTGTTCTTAGCATGAAGGCAAGCAACCCGTTGGTTATGGTTGAAGCATATCGACTGCTCGTCAACAAAATGTTTGAAGAATTTCATGAATGTTATCCTTTACACCTCGGCGTTACCGAAGCAGGCGATGGTGAAGACGGGAGAATAAAAAGCGCGGCTGGTATCGGCACTTTGATGGAAGACGGGTTAGGTGATACGATACGCGTTTCATTAACCGAAGACCCGGAATTTGAGATCCCTGTTTGCAAAGATCTCGTGTCGCGTTATGAGCATCGAGACCATCACTCGCCAATAAAAGGGTTGCTGCATACGATCTCGAACAAGCTGCATGTTGGACATGTGAAACGTCAAGCGTCAAACGCCAAACGTCAAGCGTCAAACTTCAAACAAGAAACCATCCATCTGCCGTACAATCCATTTTCATATCAACGAAGGCATACACACGAGGTACATAACATCGGCGGATTATTAGTTCCCGTTGTAATTGCCGACTTCATGCAAAAGGAAGAGATCTATGTGGAAGATCTTAACGCGATTGGTTATGCATACGATGGGAAAACAGATAAGTGGAATATTTCTGATTCTGCTGCAGATTATATCTATACGGGAAATAAGCTGGTAGATTTCAACTTGCCTGGAACACTGAAAGTTATTTGCAACGGTAAGACGTGGATCGACCGCACCCTCACCCCAGCCCTCTCCACAGATGGAGAGGGAGTTAGAAACGTTTTTCCACTGTTTGAAGGTGTGGAGTATCTCGAAGTGATTCACAAATCGCCGGTTCAAAATTTCATAGCGATGGATGTGCATACGATCGACAAAGAGGTTCGGGAAAAAATATTTGATCTGATTGCGACTGATATTACAGCGGTGCTCTGTTTGTATTCAACCAATAAACACAGCATGGCGGATGTTCGCCGGAACATGATTGAATTGATGGAGCACAATATCAAAACACCGGTAATTATTTGCGTTGAAAGTCATTGTGCGGAAGCAGATGAACAGCTCATTCAATTTTCGGCCGAAGCGGGCGCCTTGTTGCTCGATGGTTTTGGGGATGGACTATGGTTGATGAACGATCCTAAAAAAATTCACCACACCAATTTAAGCGGGCGAACTTACCTGCACAATGAAAGTAATCACCAGTTTCTAAACACGACATCATTTTCAATTCTCCAGGCCACAAGAACGCGCATTTCAAAAACGGAGTATATTTCTTGCCCCAGTTGTGGACGAACGCTTTTCGATCTACAGGAAACAACCGCAAAAATTCGCGCCGTTACGAATCATCTCAAAGGCGTCAAGATCGCGATCATGGGCTGCATTGTAAATGGCCCCGGCGAGATGGCGGATGCGGATTTTGGTTATGTGGGCAGTGGACCGGGCAAGATCACATTGTATAAAGGGAAAGACATCATCAAGCGAAATGTGGATAGTGCGGTTGCAGTGGATGAGCTGGTGAATCTGATCAAAGATTATGGCGCGTGGGTAGAGCCGGGGTAGATACAATGTGCGCTAAAGCCATCTACAGCAGTTTCATCTGATCAGTTGGCTGAAGCCAACTGCAATGGAGATATGCAGTTTTACTTCGGTTCTCTGTTTAAAAGTATATTAGATGGGGGATTCAAGTCAGCGCTCATTTGAGTTTATGACGTCAATTCCTGGATCCAACTGGCCGGAACAAATCAAAAAATTTTTAACATATCTCGACCATATTTCCTATTTTGGAAGCATAAACTCCCAAAATGCTTTCGAAAACCACTGCTGCCGCCTGCGTATTTTTTAGCTTAACACTTACCGGCATAACCTCATGTGCGCAAACTGTCGTCAGTCC